>JAYVXK010000694.1:0-5237 GCA_043785265.1 Myxococcales bacterium
CCAACTTGGTCGCCAAAGTCGGCACGGTCGCGCAAGTCACCATCGATGTGCACGCCAAACCCAACTGAATTGCCGAACCACAAGGTTTGCGACACCCGAGTCGCAGGCCGAAGTTGAAGCGAACTTGAAACCTGTGAGACCAGTTCGTCGTAGACTGAACAGCACCAAGGAGAATTTCATGCGTCCGAACCTCAGCCTTTCGAACATCGCCGCCACTCTCGCCCTCTTGGGAACGAGCGCCGTCCTCACGGTCGCGTGTGGAGGAGCGACGCCTCCGGCCGCAACAGAAGCCCCTGCACAACCTGCTGCAGTCGGCGGACAAAAGTCTTGTTCTGCCAATGGCTGTGGCGCCAGCAGCAAAGGTGACAAGGACACGTCCGCGACCGCTACAACGCCCGCCGCAGCAGACCCAAATGCCAACAACGCCGTGGCGACGCCGACCGCAACCGCGAGCGCAGCACCGACGACAACTCCTCCGACCGCCGCAAACGTGAAGCCAGTCCCCAAGCCCGTTGCCAAGCCGGGCATGAAGCCTCCGGTAGGCCAGTCGAGCTGTGGCGCAGGCACCTGCGCTGCCGACCCCAAGAAGAAGTGATGTTGCAAAAGCGCAGCGTGGGCATCGGCCTGCGCTGGGAGTTCATCGACGAGTTGATCGAGCGCGTTCCTGCCGAGATCGACTTTCTCGAAATCTCACCAGAGAACTACATGCGCCGCGGGGGCTACTTTCCCGCGGCGCTCGCGTTTTTGCGATCGAAGTATCCCATCGTCACTCACGGCTTGACGATGTCACTGGGTGGAACCGATCCCCTCGACCACGCATACCTCACGGAGCTGGCAGCCTTCGTGCGCGAGATGGAAAGCCCGTGGCATTCGGATCATCTGTGCTTTGGATCAGCACACGGCGCCATGCTCCACGATCTGCTGCCGCTCAGCTTCAACGAGTCCACGGTCAAGCGCGCGGCCGACCGCATTCGCGCTGCGCAAGACGTCCTCGGGGTGCCTCTCGCGATCGAGAACATCAGTTTTTACATGCACCCTGGCAAGCGCGAGATGAGCGAACCGGAGTTCATCTCACGCGTGTGCGAGGCGGCCGATTGTGGCTTGTTGCTCGACGTGAACAACGCATACGTCAACTCGCAGAACTTTGGATTCGACGTGCGCGACTGGATGAAAAACGTGCCGCTGTCGCGTGTCGTTCAGATTCACATCGCAGGCCACGAGTGGTTCAACGAGGCTGATTTCGGGACTCACGGGTCGCAGCAGATCATTTTGGATACGCATGGCGCGCCTGTGATCGACCCGGTCCTCTCGCTCCTCGGCGAAGTGCTCGAACGAACGGGTCCGGTGCCGGTGCTGCTCGAGCGCGACGAGAACATTCCTTCGCTCGACGATCTGCTCGCCGAGTTGTCACGCGTGCGCGCGTGCGCCGAGGAGCACACGCCTCTCGCCCAAGTCGGCGAGTAAAAGCGCCATCTGTCCGAGCAACTCGTCGGTGAGCGCGATCGAGACTTTCTCGCTCGCAGACCGCAACGCATCGCCCAGCGGTTGCCCTTCGAACATTCGCTCGAGCGCAGCGAACGCAAGCCGACCCACCTCGAGCACCCGCACGACGTGGTCATCGTCGCGATAAAGCAAAAGAGCGTATGGGCCAAGGTCTGGCTCGGTGCGATCCTCCTCGTCGGTCGGTAGTCGATGCACCGCATAACCGACTTGGAGTAATCGCGCGACCGACGAAAACGCGAGAGGCCGATCGATCGCGACGTCCGCCAGGTCTTGCGTTTCGTCCATGCGCGGCATCGAGCCGATGTCGAAATGCAGCAACTCGTAGCGCGCAAGATCGATCAAATAGGGCGCTAATTCTGCTTGTTTTTGCCATCGCGGTTCTGCCCACGCAAAGAACTCGAGCGGCACGTCCTTCAGAAAATGAGTCTTCGGAGGACACTCTTGCAGGAACTGCGAAACGCTAGCGTCGAAGACCGAAGTCATGCGCGCTCGCGTGCGAGCAAGCAAACGCGCCGTCACACCGGTGAGCGAGCTGCGCACGAGGCGGCGGTAGATCGTCAGTCGTTGCGGCGACGCGAGCATGGCCTGTCGGTCCTCGCCGTCGATGCCGCGCGCCGTGAGGTAGGCGGCAAAGTCGCCCGTGATCTCCTCTTCGGCGCCTTCGCGAAGACACGCATCGGCGATCATGTCGTGAACAGCCTGGTCACTCACCCCACGAGCATACGCCGTCGCGGGTGCTTTCACTCCATGGCGATGCCTTTGCAGCATCGAAAACCCAAGTGATAATTCACGTGCCACGCGCTCTCGATCGGCTCGACATGCCAACGCGGATCGAAGTTGCAATGATCGGGATACGTCTCGATGTCCGTGCGTGGTAGCGGCAGCGCCGTTTTTGCCTGCGCGGCACGCAGATATTCCGGCCCTGAAAATTGCGAGATCTCATCGTAGAAGAACGCGCTGCCTTTGAGTTGACTCACCACGTGACCATCGTCCTCTTTGCGCGTCATCACCTCGGCCACGTTGCCGTGTTGATCGAACACGCCAAAGCGAGAGCGGCAGCGCGGCGATGACCCAGAGGGTTCGGTATCGGTGCCGCACGAATCCCATGCCCCTTGCAGCGTGCGCGGGTCACACTTGCTGATGCGCGGTTTGTGAGTGTTGCAAATCGCGAGGTCGAGCGACTCGCCGTAGGCGTAGACCCGATCGCTGCCACCCGCAGGATCGCCGCGGCAAGCCAGCTGCCACTCACCCTGCGTGCAGAGCCGCTTTCCTTGTAGAGCGCACATCGTTTGTGCGTGGGTCGGCGCAGTCCACACGAACGGGAGCTCGCAGGGCTGATTGGGAAACTCGAACACGTCGATGCAATACGAAGCGTTCTTCGATTCTCCGCCCCGATAGACCGGCACCATATTAGGGGCGCCACATCGTCGTCGTTGCTCGTCTGTTTGAATCACCACGCCTTCGAGTCCGCGCATGCATGCACGCTTGCCAATGGAATGGTGCGCGCGACTCTTGTTTCCTTGATTCATGCGGGTGGGGACAGGCCCGATGTTGTGTCCCAGAAAAATGTCGGGCCGCACCGTCTTGAACTGATCGGGTGAAAACTGCAGGATGGTGAACAGTCCGAGGAGTTCCGTGTCGGTCTCGCGGTGCAGCGCCATCGGATCGTCGTCGGGCTCCGCGGAGCCAGTTTGTGCATCCGAGGGCGACGCGTCGGTCACGTTGGCGTCGACCGTCGATCCATCGAGCACATCGGTGCTCGCGTCGGTGATGGGCGTCGAGGGAGACTCGAGTGGCTTGTGTGCGGTCCGAGCCGAACACGCGATCGCCACAAAAACAAGCGCGAGCGCGCGTCTCACGGGTCGACGTTGAACTTGTGCTTCGTGGTGCCGCCCGGATAAATCTGCACCACCATCCACTCGGTTTTGCCAGTCGCAGAAACGCACTTCACCGAATGCGCTCCTGAAGGCAAATCGATGTCGGTGACGGGCGTCGCGCCTTGAGCTTTTCCGTCCACCGTGACGTTGCACCAACCGGGCGCGGCGCTGATCCAAAGTTTGCCGGGGCCTTTGGCTGCTGCGTTCGGCGTCCTCGCGCTCGCCGATGGAAGCGAGTCGACATTGATGGTGGGAGGATCGTTACTCAGCTCGAATGCCGCTTGAGGCGACGACGCTGTCGCAGTCGCGGTTGGCGCGTTGCCCATCACCACACGCTGCTGGGCTTGTCCCCTGCCGCGCGCGACCACCACGAGAACCAAAATCACGACGAGCATGGAGGCGAAGATCACGCCTCCGCCGATGTAAACCACGATGGGTGGCGCCGCGTGATTTCGGTTGGAGAGCGGCGGCGCCGCAAAGCCGGTCGCTGGACTGGCCGTTTGCGGATCCGGCATGGGAGGCGGGCGATCACTCGGTCGCACGAGGGCGGGCATGGCGTTGGTCGCGTCAGGATCCGATACCGGTGTGCTGCCGCCGATCGGCACTGGCAAGCGCAGCGTCGATGACTCGAGGCTTGGCAACACCGCAGCGAGCCGCTCGATCACGACCTCCATGTTTTGCAGTCGAACCGTCCGCTCGGTCACGAGGCAATCGCGGACGACCGCGCGGAGCGACTCGGGCATGTGTGGCGCGTAGTCGTCGATGCGCTTGGGCTGTTGCGTGGCAATGGCCACGATCAGCGCGTTGAAATTGGGTGCGTCGAAGCAGCGAAAGCCGCAAAGCCCCTCGAACAAGATCGCACCGAACGCAAACACGTCCGTGCGGTGATCGACGTCGATCGCGCCCATCGCTTGCTCAGGACTCATGTAGAGCGGAGAGCCAAGGACGGTGCCAGCAATCGTGAGCGAGTTGTCGCGATCTTCTTCGAGAAAAAATTTGCTCACGCCAAAGTCGAGCACCTTCGGCACAGCGACGCCTTCGCGGTCTTTGTGCAGGTAGATGTTCGAAGGCTTCAAGTCGCGGTGAACGACGCCTCCGCGGTGCGCTGCGAGAAGCGCGCGCGCCACATCGAGCATGATGCCGACGAACTCGTAGATGCTCAGTGTTGGCGTTTGCCGACGTATCGCCATCTCGAGCGACACGCCGTTGAGCAGCTCCATCACCAAAAACAGCGTTCCGGTTTCTGTCTGACCGACGTCAGCGACTTCGATCACATTCGGGTGCTGAACGCGCCCGCTGATCTTGCCCTCCATCAGAAAACGTCGCGAGGCTTCTGGGCTCTTGCTCACGTTCTCGAGCAAGAACTTGATCGCGCACTGACGCTCCGTAAAAACGTTGGTCGCAGACCAAACCGTGGCCATGCCGCCCTGTCCGAGCAGCTGGTTCAAGCGGTATTTGCCCGCTACGACCTGCCCCGATTCATACGTCATGACGCTCGTCGCTCACCATGCCCACGAATTGAAAAAAAACAAATGTGAAGCCAAGCATACCACCCATGTCCCCGCTCAGAGATGGTTAGACCAGCGCCTGCGTGAGCCCGCCGTCCACCACGAGTGTGTGGCCGGTCATGTAGCTCGAAGCATCGCTAGCCAAGTAAATTGCCGCGCCAGCCATTTCATGAGGCTGCGCGTGGCGATGGAGTCCCGTGCGATCCGTGATGCGCGCGAGGAGTTCCTCGCTCTGCATGATGGCCGCTGCGAGGCGTGTGTCGACGAAGCCCGGCGCGATCGCGTTGACGCGAATGTTGTTGCCGCCGAGTTCGAACGCGAGAGTCTTGGTGAGAGAAATGACGGCGGC
>JAYVXK010000695.1:0-1516 GCA_043785265.1 Myxococcales bacterium
GGAGCTCGTGTCGCTCGCCGAAGCGTCGAGCACAGGGGTGGTGGGCGTGGCGGCCGCTCGACTCGCCACTGCACGCGCATATCGTTCGTTGTACTCGAGCGATCCTGGCCCATACTACGACCTCATCGTTCGGGCTCGCGAGCTCTACGAGGGGGTGGGCGACCTCCGAAACAGCGCGGTTCAGGCCGTCAATCAAGGCTACATCGCGATCAGCCTCGGGGTCTTCGATGTCGCCGAGGCGGCGCTGTCTGATGTCCAACGCATTGGAGCTGCCCTGGGGCTCGCGCGTGTGGGTGCGCTGGCGCTGCAGAATCTCGGGTTCATCAGGTTCGAGCAGGGGCGCATGGAAGAGTCGATCGCGACGCAACGACAAGCGCTCGCACTCCTCCTCGTGCACAACGACATGAGACTCGCGACGTTCTCCAGGGTCTACCTTTCGTGGGCCTTGGCGTCGATCGGCCAGGTGGCGGAGGCGTTCGAACATGCGCGACTGGCGACCGAACTGAGTGAGCCCATGCCGCCGGCACACGTCGCCGCGCTCGCGACGCTCGCAGAAATGGAGCTGAAGCACGGCTCGATCGAACGTGCACTCGAGCTCGCTTCACTGTCGAACGCGAAGCTCGAAGAGTTGGGCGGAGTCGAAGACTCGGAGGCACACATTCGCGTGGTGTACGCAGAGACGCTGCACGCGGTCGGACGCCACGAGGAGGCGAAGGCCATCATCAAAAAAGATCTGACGCGGCTGGCGGAGCGTGCCGAACGCATCGCCAAGCCGGCATGGCGAGAAACCTTTCGCACCAACGTCTCTGCGAACGCCCGTGTGTTTCGACGCGCCAAAGAGTGGGGTGTCGAGTGATGTCAGCGCTTCGCGAGTCGGTCTGCGCGTCGCCTCGCGCCCGCTTCTTGTGACGCACGCGTCTCGTCAGTATCGAGCAGCAGCGCAGGAACGCGCGTTGGAATTCGCGCGTCGTCGATCGCGACGAACGTCAACAGCGCGTTGACGCATGGCCATCGCCTGCCTGTGAGCGAGTCCTCTCCTTCGACGATCACTTCGATCTCCATTGAAGTGCGAAATGTCGCGAGCACGATCGCTTCCAAGCGGACGACCTCTCCCACGCGCACGGGTTTTTCGAAGTTCAGATCGTCCACGAACGCCGTGACCGCGATGTGTCCTGAATGTCGCTGCGCGCAGATGGCAGCGCACAGATCGACCCACGCCATGATCTGTCCGCCAAACACATTGCCCAACGCGTTGGCGTGCTGCGGCAACACATACTCGGTCATCTCGGTGCGCGATCTCGCCTGCGGCTTCGATGGCAGCTCGCGATTTTGGGCTTCGTCTGCGGTCATGTCTGCGGCTCATCGTACATGGAGCGCACCCGCATTCCACAAGGGTGAGTCAGTCGGCATCGGTTACGACGACGACAAAGCAGCGCCGTCACGTTCTCGACTGATGGCCGTCAGGAAAGCTGTGGTACGAGGGCCAAGACATGTCCGTGTTCGATAAAATCGATTC
>JAYVXK010000696.1:0-1516 GCA_043785265.1 Myxococcales bacterium
GATCGATCTATGCGCGCGCCAGCGCAAGTCCGAGTTATGTTCCTCGCTCGGTAAAGCGGTTTAGGAGGCGCGAACGTTGGCCAATGTGAAGAATCGCAAATCAGACAAGGTGACGCCTGTCTCCATCAAGAAGACCGCGGTCGGTTTTTTGGGCCTTGGAGCGATGGGCGCGGCGATGGCAACCAGGCTGATTCGCGCTGGCGTTTCCCTCACGGTCTACAATCGTTCGCCAAAACGCGCGGCTGCCTTTCAGCGACTTGGCGCGGATGTCGCGACCACGCCGCGCGAGTGCGCCGAGCACGCAGACATCGTGATCACCATGGTGAGCGATGGACCTGCGCTCATGTCGCTCGCGAAGGGCGTCGATGGCCTCTGCGCCGGACTTCGCAAACACACGAGATGGATCGACATGTCGACAGTCGGTCGCGCTGCCGCGTTGGAGGCCAACGATCTCGCGCGCGCAGTGGGCGCTCGGTTCTCGGACGCTCCAGTGAGCGGCACGACCGGTCCGGCCGAACGCGGAGAGCTGATCGCGTTTCTAGGAGCGCGAGTCGGCGATCTGGCTAAAATCGAGCCGATTTTGAATGCGCTGTGCAAACGTGTGATCCACGCGGGCGATGTGGGTCAAGGCCAAGCGATGAAGGTCGTGCTCAATTCACTCGGCACGCATCACTTCGTGGCCTTTACGAGCATGCTCGCGCTCGGCGAACGCGCCGGCCTCTCGCGCGAGACGATCATCGAAGCCTTCACGACAGGCGCGTTCGCCTCCCCGAGCTACATCGGCAAAAAACCCAAAGTGCTCGTGCGGGATTACTCGCCCGAGTTCACCCTCGCGCTCGCATTGAAAGACGCCAAGCTCGGCGAAGACCTCGGCAGAGAAGCAGGCATGGATTTGCCTGTCTTGCGCGATCTCGTCCGCGAGATCGAAGCCGGCATCCGCGCCGGCCTCGGCGAAGAAGACCTGTTCGCTCTCGAAAAAGCCTACCCGCGCTAAACAGCATCGCCTTGAACCGGATTCATTCCGTGATCCTCCGCTTCGACCTGCGGTGCGTGCTCACCTACAGGAGTAGGCTCCGCGCGCTCCTCGGCCGAATGCTCGGCTGACGAAATGACTCCGGCTCAATGCGACGCTGTTGCTACTGCGGAGGGGCTTCTTCTTTGTCGCGCTTCTGCTTTTTGCCTGCTTGTGTGTCTTTCGATTGCGTGTCGCCCACGTCGAGCGCGACCTCGCCGAAGATCACTTGAAGCTTGTTGCCGCTCGTTGGCGCAAGTTTCACCTCGAGGCTTTTTGCGCGAATGACTGTGTTGTCTTTCACGGTGCCAGAGAGGTGCACTGCGTCTGCGTCGAACTCGCCCGAGATCTCGCCTTGAGAGACCAAGCGCTCGACATGCACTTTGCCGTGCACGGCACCGGTCGGGCTGACATCGAGCGAGGGAGCACTGAGATCTCCGTCGATCCTTCCGCGAACTTCGACGGGGCACTTCGAAGTCAACGAGCCTTTGAACTCGGTGCCCT
>JAYVXK010000697.1:0-5233 GCA_043785265.1 Myxococcales bacterium
GGAGGAATGCTGATCTCCTCTGGATCTCCCGTCATGCCCTTTTTTGCGGCCTGATGAGCGTCGACCTTTTTCTCGAGCTTCTGTTCGAGCGCGTCGAGCTTCTTGTCGAGCTCTGCGGGCGCCACCTTGGATGCGCTGCCTCGCCCATCACGCACAGTGGGCGGCTCACTCATTCGCTCGGCGAGCTTCTTCTTTTTCGAGCGCTTTTTCTTGGTCGAATGAGGGCCATTCGTTCCGAGAGCTGACGATGGCGGCGCAGCGACTGACGATGGCGGTGCCGTCGTTTGATCCGCAGTGGACGCCGGAGGCGCGTCTGTCGCGGCGCTTGTATGCACTACCGGCGGCGGAACCGTAGTCGCGGTCTCTTGGACACTCTCGACCGAACCGTCTGCCGACTTCTTCGTACGCTTTTGCTTGCTCATCGAACCCTCGGAAGAAAACCCACTCGAACCATCGGATGACCGTACGCAACAGGATCCATCTCTCGATCGAGATAGAAGATGAGCAAGCAAGTCGCGTGCGAAACCTGAAGAGGCGACAATTGTGCGTAAAACTTGGGGGTCCGTCAATGTCTGAACGGACATCGCGATCGTTCTTGTCGGACCTCGCGGCACACTGGCACACGCGGCAATGAGTACCCCTTTGCTGCGCACCATGTAGGCTGAGCGCGTGCGGTTGCCTGAAGCGATCCTCTCGAGTGGTGCTGCGGATGCAGTTCGACGTGGACACCCATGGGTGTACCGCGAGCAGATCCTTCGCGCGCCGAAAGGCGCAAAAACCGGGGACGAAGTCGTTCTCGTCGCCTCGAATGACTCGACCTCGCAACCGCTTGGTCATGGCCTCTACGACGCAGACTCGCCCCTCGCAGTTCGCGTCTGGTCTCATGATGAGGTCGTCTCTGCTGAGCTAGTGAGCACACGCATCGCGCGAGCCCTCAAGAAACGTGAGGCGCTCTTTGACGATCAAACCACAGCCTATCGATGGATTCACGGCGAGGGGGATCGGATGCCAGGCGTCGTGCTCGACCGCTATGGCGATGTGGCTGTGCTTCGCTTCGACGGCGATGCGATCGCGACGCGAGTGGATGTGATCGTGGCGGCGTTGTGGCCACGCATCCAGACGCATGTTCGATCATTGCTGCTGCGTCGCTCGGACAAGAGCGAAACCGAAAAGACAATGCTGCTCGCCGGCGAGGCCGTCACCCGCGAGTGCGTGGTCGTCGAGCATGGTGTGCGCTTCGTGGTGGATGTGCTCAAAGGGCAAAAAACAGGGGCTTTCCTGGATCAGCGGGAAAATCGCGTGCGAGTCGGCGCGCTCGCTCGAGGCAAGCGAGTGCTCAATCTGTTCTCGTATGCTGGGGGCTTTTCATTGCACGCCGCGCTTGGCGGATCGTTGAAGGTCACCAGTGTGGACATCGCCGCGAACGCACACGCCACCGCCCAAGCGAGCTTCCGTGCGTCAGGCGTCGATGCAACCAAGCATGCGTTCGTCACTTCCGATGCGTATGTGTTCCTCGACAACGCAAAGCGGCGCGGTGATCAATGGGATGTCATCATCAGTGATCCGCCGAGCTTCGCGCCAAGCGAGAAGGCCGTGCCGCGCGCTCTCAGCGCCTACAGAAAGTTGCATCATGCATGTGTCGCTGTGCTCGCACCAAACGGCGTCTTTTGCGCCTCTTCATGCTCGAGTCATGTGGGTGCCGCGCGATTCTTGAGCACGCTGGACGACGCATCTCTCGGACGTGGCGACCTCAGTCTGAGCGCGATGTACGGCCCGCCCGACGACCATCCGACCTTGCCTGCCTGGCCCGAAGGCGCTTACTTGAAGTTCGCGGTCCTCAGTTGATCACAACCACACGACACTTCGTGAGCAACGACGAGGGTACCGAGCTCGCGATCAAACGCACGATCCTCAGCTCTGGGACGAGCCGCGGTCGGCCTGTGCTCATCGTGCCTGGTTACGGGATGAACTCGTTCATCTTCGGGTTTCACCCAAACGGTCCTTCGCTCGAGGAAACACTCGCGAATGCAGGGCTCGATGTGTTCAGCGCCGATCTTCGCGGACAAGGCCAATCGCGGCAAATGGACGTCAACAGCACCCCCGCGACGCGGCGTGGTCAACGCCAGACCGAAAGCTTCGGTTTCAAAGACCTCGCGACGACGGATCTGCCGAAAGTCGTCGGTGAGATTCGCCGCATGACCAACCAAGACGTGGATCTCATCGGCTGCAGTTTGGGAACGACCATCGCGTTTGCGTATCTCGCGCACCACCCACGAGCGCCGATTGGTTCGGTCGTTTCGCTCGGCGGCCTCGTCACATGGATCGACGTGCCGACGATTCTTCGCGTCGCGTTTGCGTCACCTAGACTCGCGGGAGCCCTCAAAATAAGGGGTACACGCGCGCTTGCACGACGCGCCCTTCCCTTCATCGCGAAGAACGCGCCGGGCTTGCTCTCGATCTACATCAATCCCCGATCGACAGACTTGTCCCGCGCAGACGAGATGGTGCAGACGGTCGAAGACCCCAACTCGCAAATCAACGAGGAGATCGCGCATTGGGTGGCCTCTCGCGACTTGATCGTAGGCGGGTTGAATGTCTCTCGAGCGATGGGGGCCATGCGTCACCCGCTGATGTGCGTGGTCGCGAAGAACGACGGGATCGTTCCAGAGCGCACCGCGCGTGGCGTCTACGATCAGAGCGGATCGACCGACAAAGAGCTGCTCGTGGTGGGGGATGACGATCATCCGATCGCGCACGCGGACCTGTTTTTGTCCAACGGCGCGCAGGAAAAGATCTTCATGCCGATCGCGAATTTTCTCTTGTCGCGCCGCAAGTAGATCTTTGGTCGCGGTGGTCCGTCTGTTGCGGGCCATGCGAAAACTCATCCGATTTGCTCCTGTCGCTTTCATCCTCGCAGCGGGGTGTGCGTCCGCGCGACCCACGGCCTCTGCATCATTCGCCGCGGCGACGCCGACCACGATGGCAACCCCCATCGCGACCACCCCGGAAGCACCTCTCGCGGTCGACGACACGAAAAGGCCTGAAAATCCCGCCTCCTCATCGACTTGGCTCGGCGCATCAGCAGACGGAGACATTCTGCTCGCAGGCACGACAGAAGCGAACGTGGGTGTTTGGGTCGACGCGCCTCTCGCCCATCCACACCAGAGAGTGCCGCTCGACCTGGCACTCGTGATCGACACCTCGGGATCCATGGCAGGAGCGAAGATCGATAACGCGAAAAACGCAGCGCGCACACTCGTGCAGAACTTGGCAGACGGAGACATCGTTTCACTGGATACCTTCAGCAACGACGCCCACACCCTCGTCGAACCGACGACGCTCTCGGCAGCAAACCGACCGCAAGTCCTCGCGCGCATCGCGGAGTTGCAGCCGACCGGTTCGACCAACATGTTCGATGGCCTCGCATTGGGAGAGTCCCACGTCGCGCGTGCGCCTTCGACTCATGGCGTTCGTCGTGTCGTCATGATCTCGGACGGCATCGCGAACGTGGGTCCTTCGTCACCCGAAGCTCTCGGCGCATTGGCAGAGCGTGGTCTGCGTTTTCAAGCGCAAGTGACGTCTTTGGGCGTCGGAAACGACTACGACGAAAAGACTCTGAACGCGCTGGCCATGAAGACCACGGGCCGCCTCTATCACCTGGCCGAGCCCAAGGAGATGGCCTCACTGCTCCGGCGTGAACTCGATCTGCTCACGTCGACCGTAGCGAGTGACGCCTTCGTCGAGGTTGTCCCGGCTCCTGGTGTGGACATCATCGAAGCGTTTGGCGTGCGCACCGAGAGCATGGGAACCGGAGCTGGCGTGAAGCTGCCGCTCGGAGCGCTCTTCGCGGGTCAGCACCGCGAAGCCCTCGTGCGCGTGAGGTTGCACGACGGGTCCAAGACAGAGACTCCACGCGCGCTCGCGAGTGTACGCCTGCACTTTCGTGATCCGGACGACGGCGGACTCGAGCGAGTGCAAGAGATTGCCGTGCGCGCCTCGTTCTCGTCGGACGACTCCGCCATCGCGATGCACACGAACTCGCGCACACGTTCGATTACTGCAGTCATGGAGGCAGGTCGTATCCAAGTCGCTGCCGCGCAAGACGTGAATTCGGGCCAATTCGGCGACGCAGACAAGCAGCTCGCGTTTGCGCAGAAGAAACTCGAAGCCGAAGAAAAGACCGTCCGAGACGAGCCCTCCCGGGCCCGACTCGCCGCCGCGGCCCAAAGCATTCAGCACACGCGTGATTCGATCCAGCCGTCCGCCGCTCCCATGGCAGCGCCGGCTCGACGGGCCAAAGCGCTCGAGATGAACGCTGACGGTATGGCCGCCCAAGGTTTTTGACCGCGAGGTGATTCGCGCTCCTTCGCAGTCGTCCAATCGTTGAGCTCGGCCGCAAAACGCGCGAATCCTCTTCCGTGGCGCGCACTTTGCGGCTAGAAGCCGTGGCTGAAAGAGGTGCCTGAAATGGCAAATCGAACGGTGCATTTGCCCGTTGCCAACGGCTTTGGAGCGACGCTACGCAAAGACAATTGGTGGGTGGGTCCCGCGATCACGTTCGTCATCCTCAGCGCCTTCATCGTTTACGCGACGTATCGCGCGTTCGAGAACAAGTATTACGCGTTCGAGCACTACCTCTCGCCGTTTTACTCGCCGCTCTTCGAGACGAAGTCTCTCGGCATCAAGTTCTTTACGCCGGCGATGCTGATCCTCCCGTTTCCAGGGGCGTTTCGCTTCACCTGTTACTACTACCGCAAGGCCTACTATCGCTCGTTCGCGATGTCTCCGCCGGCGTGTGCGGTCGGTGGGCGCGCGACCAACACCTACAACGGCGAGCGCAAGCTGCTCTTGTTCCAAAACCTCCATCGCTACGCGATGTACTTCGCGTTGCTATTTTTGGTGTTCCTCTGGCACGACTTCTACGACGGTCTGTGGTTCGACGGACCCAATGGCAAACACTTAGGTTTCGGTGGCGGAACCTTAATGTTGCTTCTGAACTGCTCGTTCCTAAGCCTTTATACTTTCTCCTGTCACTCCTTCCGCCACATGATCGGCGGGGGCATCGACAGCTACTCCGAGGCCCCTTTCGGCCGACTTCGACACAAGATCTGGAGCTGGGTCTCCAAGATCAACATCAACCACATGGCGTTCGCGTGGATCTCGCTGTTCGGAGTCGCGCTGACTGACTTGTACATCCGGAGTGTCGCCAGCGGCGCCATCCAGGATTTTCGGC
>JAYVXK010000698.1:0-1515 GCA_043785265.1 Myxococcales bacterium
CAGAAACGGCCACCGAGACGCCGAAGTTGTCGTAGGCCGCGCCATCGCTCGCGGTGAGTTTTTGTTGTTCGGTCCACACGGTGCCGTTTTGCACGAAGACGTAACCGGCGCCTTGTTGGAGCATCGCGCCGACGGTCTTGGCGTGGGCGCCGACCACCGCAATGCCGCCCGCAACCCCCACGGAGATCCCGAAGTTGTCGTTCGCCAGACCATCGCTCGCGGTGAGGATTTGTTGCTGCGACCATGTGGTGCCGCTCTGCACGAAGACGTACGCTCTGCCTTGCAAGGCGTTGGAGCCGACGGTCTTGTGATACGCGCCCACGATCGCGGTGCCGCCGGAAACGGCGACCGAGCCACCGAAGTAGTCCGATGGAGCGCCGTCGCTCGCGGTGAGTTTTTGTTGCTGGGTCCAGTTGCTGCCGCTCTGCACGAAGACATAAGCCGCGCCTTGATAGTTGTTGGCGCCAACCGCCTTGCCATAGGCCCCGACGACCGCCGTGCCGCCGGAGACAGCTACGGAGATACCGAAGTTATCGTTCGCGGCGCCGTCTTTTTGTTGAAACGACACGAGCGGATCCACTTCCAGTGGGAAGGTCGCGCCGCGTGTGTCGACATGAATGGCGATGCTTCCACCGCTCGCGGTCATGGTGGTTTCGAGAGATCTTCCCTTGGCGTCGCGTGCCGACCCATCCGTGTAATACGCCTTGTTTTGGCCAAATTCATCGCGCAGCTCGATTCCGTCCTTCCCCTCCGCGACTGCGAGACCTGCGACGTCCACGCGCATTTCGACTGCTCCGCTGGCGCAAGGATTATCGAGCAGCGTCCAGCCTTGTTCTAGCCCGAGAGCACCTTGCGTGTACCACTCGGTGAGTGACTGCCCGCCCACGCTCTTGTCGACCTGCACACGATTGCTCAATGCTGTCATCCTGAGGCCAACGGCCGAAGGATCCCCCGGGGGTCCTTCGCTTCGCTCAGGATGACACCCCACGCTCGTGTGGAGTGTCGCGCTCCAGGTTTCTCCCGCCCTCGACAGGGTGACTCCATCCTCCGTCACGCGCGCTCGCATCTGCATCTCGGGATGGACAGCTTCCATCGCGTTGCCAGCGGGGTGAAACGCGTAAGCTGGATCCGTCGCGCCTTCTGCCTGTCTGGCAGATACATAGGCAGCGCGTACCTGCTGCTCGGCAGTCGGCGAATAGGAAGATCCTGAAATGCTCGCATCGAGACCCTCCGGACTGCTCGAGTCTCGCGCGCCGCAACTTGTGACCATCAAGGCGAGCCCAGCGCATGTGCCCAGCCATCTGGTCGATCGCGTCATGACATCTTCCTGTTTCTGCGCGTTCTGCGCCGCAGTCTTGTGATTGCGCCCATCAGCAAAAAGGCCGCGATTGTAGCCGTCGTTCCGCTCCCTCCGCTCGTGGAACATCCGCCCGAGTTGCTGCTCGCGGCAGGTGGAACACACTTGCCGGAGGGATTGCACGCAGCAGGCGCAACGCAGTCGTCGACCGAGTTGCA
>JAYVXK010000699.1:0-16007 GCA_043785265.1 Myxococcales bacterium
ACATTCATTGTCGCCTTTGCAGACTCTGTGGCACTGGCCTTCAGCCTCGAGCCAGCCAGCCGAGCAGCCGCCCGACACCAAGTCGGCTTCGCCGATCGAGGCCTCGGAGTCGAGCGCGGGCTGACAGACTTTGTATCCCTTGTTTGCGACCGGCAGACAATCGAAGTTGGTGCCGTCGCAATCCATGTCTGCGCGACACGACTGACGACACACGCCTCGCGCGATTTGCTCTCCGTCTTTGCAGGGGTTCTTCACCGCCGTTGCCGTTGCGGTTGGCGCAGCAGGCGCGGCGTCGACAGGGTCATCCGCAGGCGCAGAAACAGCCGCCGTTGCGATCGCTGTTTCGCTCGGAGTGGTGGTCGCGACTGGGGCTACCTTGTTGCCTTTGCAAGCGAGCGTCGCCAGCCCCAACCACGCAACTCCGATTACCAGTGTCGCGCGTTCTGCGGTCGAGATCATCGCGCGAGCGTATCAAGGCCCTGGCAAATTGGGGCGCTCTTTGGGGATGCTGTTGATGCTCCCGAGCTCGATGTCCTGCCAGACACGCGCGCGCACGAGCGCGAGACGCGTCGAGAGCAGTTGCTCCTGGCCAGAGGCGACCTCCGTTTGGAAGTGAAAGAAGATGCATCTGCGCACGAAGCCGCCAATCGCGATCACATGTCCGATGACTGCACCCGCGCGCGGTTCGATCGCGATCCACAAGCGTGTGTCGTAGGACGGCGGTTCTGCCACGTGGTCGTCTGCAACCGTCTCCAACTCCGCATCTGGAAAGATGCGATCGAGGCGAGCTCTTACTTCGCAGCGTTGTCTGCTCTGCAGTTCATCGTCGGTCCACGTCCGCAAGGTGATCGACGATCGCGTCGTGTCGTGGGTTGCCGTCAAAACCGCGCGGCTGTGATCGTCGATCTTCCACGATTTGCCGTCAGGCAACGGCATCGACACGCCAAACCGAGTCGAGACGAAACGAGCCCATTTTGCCGATGGATCGGCGAGATCGGTGCTCGCCTCGGTCGGCGGGTCGATCGGCTTTTGCGGCAGCGGAATTGCTGGACTGCAGGCGAGCAAGGCTCCGACGAGTGCGAATGCGCGCATCTAGACTTTGGTGAGCCACTCGGGGTGCGTCGTCGTGTCGTTGCCGCGAACGATCTCGAAGAAGCGCGCTTGCAAACGCTTGGTGATGGGACCCATGCCGCCCTCGCCAATCGTGCGATTGTCGATCTCGCGAACAGGGGTCACTTCGGCCGCCGTACCCGTGAAGAAGACTTCGTCTGCGAGCCAGAGCTGATCGCGGGTCAGGCGACACTCATTGACCGTGATGCCTTCTTCGCGCGCGAGTGTGATGATCGAATCGCGTGTGATGCCCGCGAGAATCGAGCTCGACAAGTCGGGCGTGTGCAGCACACCCCCTTTGACGACGAAGATGTTCTCGCCCGAGCCCTCGCTCACATAGCCGTTCGTGTCGAGCAAGATGGCTTCGTCGTAGCCGCCAAGTTTGGCTTCGCGTTTGGCGAGCACACTGTTGGTGTACTGGCCCATCATCTTCGCCTTCGCGAGCGAGACATTGATGTGATGACGCTGATACGAGCTAATTTTGGCGCGAATGCCGTTCTTGAGGGCCTCTTCGCCGAGGTACGCGCCCCACTTCCACGCGATGACCGTCGTGCGGTGAGGATTGTTAGGCGCGTAGATGCCCATCGCGCCTTCGCCGACGAACACCATCGGTCGGATGTATCCCTCGTCCATCTTGTTGACGCGCAAGATCTCGCAGCAAGCGTTCATGATTTGCTCGCGAGAAAACTCGGGCTTCATCAAGATCAGCTTGCAACTGTCGAAGAGCCTCTCGATGTGCTCTTTGAGTCGAAAGACCGTCGTCTGGCCGTTTTGACGCTTGTATGCGCGGATGCCTTCGAATGCGCCGAGTCCGTAGTGCAGCGTGTGCGTGAGGATGTGGACGTTGGCTTGCTCCCAGTCGACGAGCGCGCCATCGATCCAAATTTTTTGCACCTTGTCGACCATGAGCCAAACCCTAGTGCCTGGAACACTCGGCGGCTAGCGGATGTTGCTTGCGCCGTGCGTCAACGCCGCAGAAGCACGAGCATCGATCCCGATTCTCCGTCGGGGTCCATTTGTGAACTAAACGCCGCCACACTCGCGCTTGCGGGACCTTGCGACAGCCACGCGCTCATCTCACCACGCAATACGGCTTCGCCACTTGGTGAGTGCCGGCCTTTGCCATGAATGACGAGCACACACTTTTCTCCGCGAGTGCGCATGGCTCGCAAGAACTCGGCGAGGCTGTTTTTTGCCTCTTCCGCACGTTTTCCGTGCAGGTCGAGTCGAGCATCGATCGGCAGTTGTCCGCGCCTCAACTTGCGCATCAGATCGGGAGGGACGCCTTGCACTTTCCCCTCAGCGTGTATCCCATCGTCGACCACTTCGAACTTCGATTGAGCGAGCTCTGCCAGCCGCAATGTGGCGTCTGCTTCTTCGACACGGGCGCCCTCGATCGTTTTTCGTGGGAGCGATCGCTCGACGGAAGCGACCGTGGGAACGCGAGCTTTGCTGTCAAGAGGCGTGACTCCGTTCATCAAGCGATGAAACGCGAGTTCTTCCTCCTCGGCGGTCACCCGTGGCTGTTTCGGTTTGGGTGGCGGCGCGACCTTGATGGGCGCATCGGGCAACTTGAGATTCTTGAGCGCCGCGAACGGACTCTTCTTGTCAGGCTTCTTGGTCATGGTTGGCCATGCTCCATCGACCGATTGGCAAGAGCAGCGAGCGCGGCGCGAGCGCTCTGAATGCCTGTTAAAATGCCGTCTTCATAGTGCCAGTCGGTGTCTCCGAGCTCGGGGAAATCGTGCGGGTTACGCATGTCTTCGAGCGTGAGGTTGGGCTTGAGACGACGCGCCAACGCAAACACCTTCTGCGTCTGCAGTTCCTCCATCTCGCGCATGATCTGATCGATCGCGCTCCACTCGACGTGACTCATGGTTGTCTTTTTGCGCGTTCTTCTGCGGCAAGCAAGATGGCAGGCGCGTCCTCGGGTTCCACGTCCGCCAACACTTCTGCGCCTGGATGGCAAATGACTGTCGCGCCGTGCTTGGGACACACTCCCAAACAACGTGTGCGAGCAACCCAAGTCGTTGTCACAGTGCCACGGCGGGCTACTTCCAATTTGAATGCATCATACACATGTTCGCCGGCGTCTCCGCAGCCGGGTCCAAGCGGTGAGTCAGCCTCGCGCTGATTCGTGCAGACCAGAACATGGACCTGGGGTTGGAGTTGAAGGCGCTTCATGCACACACGGTACGCCAAAGTATGTGATTTCCCTCATGGATCAGGCGTCTGGATCTGTCGCGATCCATGGTTGGGTCAATGGCCATGAGCAGCTCCCATTCTTTCCCAGCGATCGTGCGCCGACGAGGCTGAAAATCCGTGGTTCGCAGCTTGCAGCGGCTTATCCGATGGTTCCCGTGTCCGTCCCAACCGTCACGCCTTCGGCGTTCGTGTTGGGTGATGGGCATACGGTGACCATCGCCGAGCGGGTAGGTGCGGGTGAGCACGCGACAGTCTACCGCGCGTGGACGGAGGATGCTTACAAGCTTCGACGACCGGTTGCTCTCAAGGTCTTCACTCACGCACCTGTCGATGGAGATGCCCTCGCCAAACTCGTTCGAGCGATTCGTCATGCCGCGCTCATCAATCATCCCAACGTGACCGACGTGCACGGAATGGGCGTCGGCGCTGATGGCGTCCCGTTCGTCGTGTCGCAGCTCGTGAACGGTTGCTCGCTTGAGCGACTCGTCGCCACCTACCAACGCGTAGGGCGGAGAATCCCTTCGGATTTAGCCTTGTTCATCGGTATCGAGGTGGCTGAAGGTCTGCTCGCCGCGCGCCACGTGCCTACCGCAGATCGCACCGTACTCGGCATCACTCATCACGATTTGTCTCCACGTCAGGTGCTGCTCTCTTGGGATGGCGAGGTAAAGCTGTGCGACTTCGGCTTGCGCATGGCACTGCCCGCCGGGTCTGGCATTCGTGACCTTCAACGCATCTTGCGGAGCATGGCGTATTTGGCGCCAGAAGTGATTGCAGGCGAGCGGGGCGACGCAAAGAGCGACGTGTTCGCGTTGGGCGTGATGATGTTCGAGTTGCTGCGCGGGCCTCGTTTTCCGCCTGGTGCGAGCGAACACGAGATCATGCGATTTGCCAAAGACGGCTACATTCACACGGGCATCACTGACGCAATCTTGCCGACAGACGTCTTGGATGTGCTCTTGCGCGCCGTGCAGATCGATCCAAAAGAGCGGTACGCGCACGCGGGTGTTTTTGCGTATGACTTGCGAAAAATCGCCCTCAAAATGGGCGTTGGCGACGGTCGCACGTTCTTGCGCCGAGCGCTTGGTGAGATGAGCGAGGGGCTGTATCCACCTGGCGAAACCACAGAGGTTGGCGCTGAAGGCGCCCTGCTGAGTACGTCGATGATGATCACGGCGAAACCCGAGGTCACCGAGCGCGTGAGCATCTCGGACATCTTGCTCGAAGAGAGCGGCGAGCTGCCCGTCGTAGACCGGGCGCCAAAATCAAGCCCGCAACTCAAGTGACTTTCTAGCGAACGCGCCTAGTGCTGGGTGACAGAGGGCGTGTTGGACGTGTCCCTCGTCGAGCAAGCGAGCGGCATGTTTGGCGGCAACGAGCACGACCTCGCATTCTTCTGCGTGATCGAATTTTGGCTCCGCGATTTTGTGCGCGCCTCTCGCGATGAACGAATAGAGGCGGTTATCGTGCAGGGGCGGATTGGCAAATGTCGTGATCAGCGGCTCGATCGATGCGCACGCGTAACCCGTTTCTTCGAGCAACTCGCGCTTCGCAGCGTCGACCGGCGCTTCGCCTTGATCGACCACTCCGCCAGGGATCTCGAGACTCATCTGCTGAGATCCAAAGCGCCACTGCCAGACCAGCACCAGCTCGTTCGAGTCAGTCACCGCGACGACATTGCACCAAGAGGCGCACGCGAGAGTGAAGACGCGTTTTTGGAACACGCCGCCTGGGTCATGCAACTCTTCGGAGCGCACTCCGAACACGTTGTAGTGTGCAACTTCTTTTCGCCCTGAAAGTAGCCACGGACGAATGCGCGGCGGCGGAATCGAGAGAGGCACGTCAGTCAGCGAGAGCAGCTTGCGTCTACGGTTGGCATGCAGATCGGGGGAGCCGCGGCTGTGCTGGGTGCACTCGCGGACGCCGACGGCGACTCCAGCGGCGGGACCGCAGGTGGCGGCCCGAGGTCGTCATTCTTGGCGCACGCAATGAGGACGAACGATACGAGTAGCCAGCGCATGGCTCCTTTTCTATCACGACTGCGGTATACGAGGCGGGCCCACAGATGACTGAGAAGAAAAGCGACGGCGAGAAGCTCATCGTCAAAAATCGCCGCGCATTTTTCGACTACGGCGTCACCGAGCGGTACGAGGGAGGCCTCGTGCTCGTTGGCAGCGAGGTCAAGTCGATGCGCGCGGGCAGAGTCGACATGGTCGATTCGTATGCATCCGAAGAGCGCGGCGAAGTGTGGCTGAAGCAGCTCTATGTTGCGCCGTTCGAGCAAGCGATGTTTCCGCACGATCCGCGTCGCTCCCGCAAAGTGCTTTTGCACGTGCGTGAGATCGAACAGATCAAAAAAGCGATTCAACGCGGCGGGTACACAGTCATCCCGCTGCGCCTGTACTTCAAACGTGGACGCGTGAAAGTGGAGCTGGGCATCGCCAAGGGAAAGACCAAAGGCGACAAACGCGCTGACATCGCCAAAAAGACAGCAGATCGTGAAGCACGCGACGCGATCGGTCGCGCGCGAAAAGGCGACTGACATGGCGCATCTCACGTGGGCAAAGACCGGAGAGGCCGATGTGCTCGCGATCGACGGCGACACGATCACGTTGCGCTCGACGATTCCATCTCCGCCGGGTTCGCGTCTTTCGGGCGTCCTCACCGAATCAAAAATGGAAGTGCGGATCAAAGTGCACGGCAGCAAAAAGCAAGACGACGGTTCGTTTCATCTCAACGGACGCGTGATCGACGCAACACGAGAAGCGCGTGCCAAACTGCTCGCTCTCGCGACCAGCGATCGAGATCGCTAGAGCGGTTTGCGGCCG
The DNA here is from genome assembly GCA_043785265.1 of Myxococcales bacterium. GTDB lineage: Bacteria > Myxococcota_A > Polyangia > Polyangiales > Polyangiaceae > JANYHY01. The sequence goes on from JAYVXK010000699.1 coordinate 6,144, forward strand.
CGCCACGCACAGAGCAGCGCGCTCGTCAGTGCGATGGCCAAGAGCGCGAAAGCGCTGCCGCGTTGGCTCAGCGCACCAGCGGGATCGCCGCCGAGCAGACTGCGAACATGCGCGAGCGGCAAGAGACTGCCGAGGATGCCGCCACCGACCAGCCAGTTGGCGACGAGCACAGCGCTGCGTCCTGCTCCACGCGGTCCGAAGCACGAACCCAGCGAAAACACGCCACCGTATGCACCGCCTGCGAGAGCGCCGACCCACGCGCAGGTCACGATGTCCGCGGCGATCGAAGGATCTTCTTTGCCATGCGCGAGGGCGGCTACTCCCATGCCGAGGATCGATCCGACCACGACACACGCGACAATCGCGACCGCGACGTGTGCGACAACAGCCTGCGGGCCTGATGCGCCCACGCGTGTGAGTGAGCGCGCCGCCGCTTGCAGTTTGTCGCCGCGAGCGATCGCGCCGGTGAGCGCGAAGGTGACGAGAGGAAGAGCGAACGACGCGTAGACACCCAAGAGCGCGTTGGTCGCAGAAGTCTGGGCACCACCATGCGCGCTCCAGAGGGCGAGTCCAAGGCTCGCGAGAGACCAGCCGCCGAGCGCGACGAACGCGCGCCGGTTGCCGAACAAACGACGGGCGGGTAACCGTGAAAGGGCTAAAATCATGGGCCCTGATGCTCGACGTCGAGAGAATCAAGCGACGTACCCGAAGTGATCACACCACGACCTATCGCGCGAGCGGCGGTCTCGAGATCGCGCGCAGTCACGACGACCGCGCGCCCTTTGGATTCGATCGAGAGCAGGTCTGGCTCCGATGCGAGAGCGCCCAGCAACGCGCGAGGGTCTTCTGCGAGCGCGACCAAGCGGGCAACACCACCAGATTGAATCAGGTCGTTGGAGGTGCCGAGCCTCGTTACGCGGCCAGAGGTGAGCACCACATGGCTTGCTGCGAGATCGCGTGCGTCGACTGGCGAGGACGTGGCGATCACGACGCAACGATTGGTGGCTGATTTCAGGGCAGACGCGAGCGCGGCGGCTGCGGAGGGTTCCATCGACACGAACGGCTCGTCGATCAACAGCACGCGAACGACAGACGAGGCAACTGCCTCCGCGAGAGCCACAGAGCGAGCTTGCGCGCGCGAGAGTCGACTCACTCGTACCTGCGCGAGGCCATCGAGTCCAAAGCGAGCGAGCGCAGTCTTGACATCGATGGCGGCGCCTCGAATGGCACTCATGAGCGTGAGAGCGTCGGTCACGTGCAACGCTTCGGGCAAATCGACGACGAGCGGAACATAGCCAATCGCTCGGCGGGTTTGAGCAGAGCGGGGATCGTCCTCGACGACGCGAACGACTCCACGCGACACCTTTGCGGCTCCTGCCATGAGCGCCAACAGCAGCGAAGTGCCGTCGTTTGGCGCGCCCAATACCGCGGTCGTGCCGGCCGACATACCAAGTGTGACTGCTGCGATCTGAATTTTGCCTTCGTTCGCCGTCACATCAGTCAGTCGAATCACGAGGCGAGCTCCTCTGCACGAGAGAGCTGCGCGCGAACGATGGCCGTGGACACGACCGCAACGATGACAATCACGACGAAGGCGCGAATGGCGCGCGCCGGATCGCCCGAACCTGGGGACAATCCGCCGGCAAATGCGCTCAGCGCCGACGGGACGGAAGCGAGATTGCCCCAGCCTTCTGGAAGCAAACGATCCATCGATCCGACGAACAATTCGGGCAGCACGAGCACGAGCAAGAGGACGAAGTAACCACCTGCACGAGAACGAGCGCCAAGCGCTGCAAGTGAAAGAGGTGCGACAGCGAGCGCGAACATCAACGCAAAACCGAGACCCGCAACCAGGCCTCGAGCGATGACGAGAGCGCCGCGCGGAGCGGTTATCGCTTCGCCGAGCGCCGCAGCGATCGCACCCGAACCCGACACGACAAAGAGCAGCAACCCGAGACCAAGCGCGCGACCCGTCACATACGTGAGCGGCGTCGCGCCGCGTGAAGCGATCAACTGCGAAGTGCCTTGTTTCTGATCGCGTACGAGTGCGCCGGAAGACGCAGAGAACGCGACGAGCACGCCCGCGGCCCACGCGAGCGCGACGGCAGCCGCGAGAGGCACTTGACCAAGAGTCGTAGGATCGGCTGTTTTGTGGGCGATCAGCGCGGCGACGACCAGCGCGCCCGTGGTCATCGCAAGCGCGAGGACGAGACTCGCTTTTACCAAAATGCCTTCACGCGCACGAGCGACGCTGAGCGCGACGATCGACAAGAAGCGCTGACGGCCCGTCCGCACCCCAGGCGCGACGTGGTCAACAGCAGTTCGAGCAGGCATTGCGGCACGACACCACAACTGCGCGCACGCGTCGAGCGACACCTGTATGATGCACACACTGTCCGTGAATTTGTTTCGCCATCTCGCAACGCGCCGCGGGCTCCTGCCCAGCTTCGTGGTCGTACTGACGATCGCGTGGTCGAGCTTGCGCGCGAGCCCAGTGCTCACTCTCGGCGCGTGGGCCATCGCAGCGAGCGCAGTCGCATTGGCGGTCGCAGCGCCCCATCTCGAAGGCATCGTCGCTTGGGCGGCCTTCGGTGCTGCTCTGGCGATCGCGTCCCTCGCCGGGACTGGCACCGAGAGCCCTGCTTATGCCTGGATCGATGGCGTAGGGCTGATAGGTGGCACGTTGGCATCGTGGGCCGCGATGCGAGCGATCGCACGAACACCGGCATCTGCGGGGCTGACGCCAAGTGGCGCGACCTCCGGCAATCTCATGTCGACGCTGGTCGCGATTGTGTGGGTGCTCGGTGCGATCGCCATCGCGACTCCAAACTCCTCTCTGCCGCGAGGGCTGGCGTCTGCCGCCCCGATCGTCACTATTGGCGCGATAGTCTCCTACGCGACGATCATGCGAGCGCGCCGGTCGCTCGAACTGCACGCAGAGACTCGCCTGTCTGCAGCGACTGCGATCGGCGTGGTGACAGGTCTCGTCTGTGTTGCGGTGCTCGTCGCCAGCACCATCGACGTTCTGCACGTCGCGCGCGGGGTCATCCCGATCGGTTGCGTTGCGATCACGATCATCACGACGCGCTTCGATGCGCTCGCGGTGTGGCGATGGATGCGCAAAGCCGCCGTGCTTGCGGTGGTGGGAGGCGCGGCGGCTTTGGTGATGGCGATTTTCGCGGCCGAATCACCCTCGCACGCGCCCATCATCGTGCTCATCGCCGTGTCCGTATCTGTGGTGATCGGCACGCAGAGTCGCGCGCTCGAACGATTTGCAATGCCAGAGGCACGCCTCTTGATCGACGCGGTCGAGGATGCGCGGCGACGCTTGGTCGAAGCCGAGCCAGACGACGCCGTCACTGTGGCGCTCACGAGCTTGCGCGGAACGGATGCAGCGGCGGCAAAGGCAGAACTCTACTCACTGGCCCCCATGCGTTGTACGTGGGTCGATGCGGCGGGATATCTCCACGAACGCGACGCGGAGCTCCCGCCGAACTTGTTGCAACATGCATCGACAGAACCTGGAGGTGTGTTGCGAGCGGACGTTCTGGGGGCGCTCGAAGTTCGGCGGCCAGACTTGCGGCTGCTGCTCACCTGGATGCGCGACGCCGGAGTTCTCGCAGCCGTCACGCTGGTGCGCATGGGACAACCGGAGGGCGCCTTGCTCGTGCCGCGAGGTGCACGCAAGAGCGCCTTGTCACTCGAAGAGGTCACCGCTCTCGAGGCTCTGGCCACGTCGTTGGGAATGGCCCTGTCCATGCGCGCTGCGCTGGCGCGGAGTCATACTCGCGAGCGCGCCTCCCACCTTCTTGCGGAGGCCGAATCCGATCGCGCCGCTAGAGTCGAGCATGCTCTGTCACTCCTCACCGAGCAGAACTCTCGCGCCACCGAACGCCTCGCTCGGCCCGCAGCGATCGGCATCTACTCCGCGCCTTCGCGGCTCGCCTACGACGCGGCCTTGCGACGCACTCAAGCTCAGGCGCCGCTGTTCGTCCATGCTCCGAGCGGCGTCGACCCCGTGCCCTATCTCGCGCGCGCCCACCTCGCGGGGCCACGAGCCAACGCGCCGCTGGTACTCGTGGACGGAACGAGCGCGCGCGAGCACGATCTCGAACGCTGGAAGGACCCGCGCGTTTCTCCGCTCGCACTCGCCGACAAAGGCGTCCTCTGCTTGCTCGATGGCGCCGCGTTGCCCATGGAGGTTCAACGATTGATAGGTCAATCATTGGCAGAGAGACACCCTCCTTGGGAGCGGCCAGAGCCTCTCGATGTGGTGCTTGCGTTGTCATCTGCCATTGGCGCGGGTTCGCTCATCGAATCAGGTCGCCTCGATCCCGCGCTCGCAGATCGTCTGGGAGACGCAATCTCGTCCCCAATCGAAGTGCCGCGCTTGAATCAGCGCGCGGAGGACTTGCGCGCGATCGTCAACGATCGACTCGCACGAGAGGGTCTACGCCTGCGGGGCACGCCTCTCGGCATCGACGCGGCGGCGTTCGGCCGACTCGTCGAGCATCCATTTTTGGGCGAGGACGCAGAGCTCGCGGCGATTGTGCAGCGGCTCGCGAGCACGTGCAAAGGCGACGTGGTTCGCGTCGAAGATGTCGATCGGCTCGGGATTTTTGCGCCTGTGCGAGATCCAGAAGCCGCTTCACCACGCGTGGGCCCTGTCTCTGTCCGCAATCGTTGAGAGAACCGCTTGTTTACCGTGTTTGGGCCGTGATAACCCTTTGCGTCGGCCGTACCGGTACGGAAACGTAGAAACGGGAGACGCAGATGACGAAGAGGGCGATCGCTGCAGTGCTGATCATGGCGTCGATGGGAACGCTTGGCCTCGTAGGAGGTTGCGGCAACAACGAGGACGCCTACAAGCCCGTGCCCGCGTGGTCTGGCCGCAAGGCAAGTCTGCCGAGTGTGCCGTCGCTTCCCAGCACGCCCATCAAGAACGGCAGCGACTACACGATCTACGGAGCGATTCATCAGCTCAACTCGAGCATTCACTCTGCGGACGTGAACAACAAAGAGATCACCATCGTCGGCTACATCGTCAAATCGAACATGGAGTCGATCGACAAGTGCGCCATTCACAAGACCGGCAAAGCCGACCCTGAAGGCTGCAAGACCGAGATTCCTACTTATTGGATCAGCGATGTGAAGGGCGACTCCAAGCAGACCATCCGCGTCATGGGGTGGGCGTCCAACTTCGCGAACGTGTTCGACGCGCTCGAGAAATACAAGAACCTGAAGGACCCGCCCAAAGAGCTCCTCAAAGACGAACTCTGGTCGGTCGAGATTCCGTTCCCGCTCCCCGCGGTGGGTGCAAAAGTAAAAGTCACGGGCAAATACGGCGTGAACTTCGCCCGATCGTCGACAGGCGTCGAAGCCGATCCGGTCAACGGAATCATGAACGTCACCAAACTCGACTATGTCGAGCCGTCGCCCGAGCCCGCGAGCTTTCCGCAGCTCAAGAAATAGTCACGCAGCGTTCGTACCCACCAGTTGGGCGATGGGCGCGATCATCGGCTCCGGCGCGAGCACGCGCAGCTGACCAAGCAACATGGCGCGATCGTGTTCGCTGAATGCTTCGCCGTGGACTGCGATCTGTTGCATCGCAGCCCACGCGCCGACCGCTCGACCAAACGCGAGGTCCTCCGATGTGTTGGGAGCGATCACAGACGCTTCGTTCTTGAGCAAGCGATCCTCTGCGGCCACCATCGCGCGTTCGCCCAACAGGCCGAGCGCAACGACCAGCGCGTGTGCGGCGCGCGCCTGCACGAGAGGCTTGGTCGCGCGACCGAGAGCCTCATCGATGTCCGATGAATTGTTGGCTTGCAGAGCGCGCACAGCAAGAGAGCGACCTCCGCGCGACGCCACGAGTGAGAGCGTTTCGTGAGTCCACGTGAATGTCGGCGATGGGCGACCGCATGTCGCGAGATCCGTCAGTGGGGTGCGGCCCAGGAACGTGGCCAGTGTGGACGCGAAGCGATCAGGAGGCACGCGGCCACCATGAACGGGCAAGTCGTTCAGCGGATGAACAGTCTTGTCGAGATGCACGCGACGCAGCTCCGGCCACGCCTGCAATCGCTGCGGAGGCTCGGTGCCAAGAAAGGTTTGCGACCCCGTCCACCAAGACACCTTCGTGTCGGTGCGGCCAATCTCGAGGGCGCGCGAGAACCACGTGTGCCGAGACAACGCCTCGCCGATCGTGCGTGGCGGACCGATGCGCTCGAGAGTGAGCTGCGCCATGTCCAGTAAACGCGCGGGGGCGCTCGAGCGAAAGATTCCTGCCCACTCGGGATGGGTGGACTGCACGATGTCATGCAGCACCGCGCAGAGAGCCCACTCTTCAGGCGTGGGCGCATCGACGACGTCAATGGGCGCGAGCAGGCGCGCAAGCCGCACACGCGACATCTGCACGCGACTCATCAGTTCGCTGTCGACCACACTCCGCTCGATGCCCATGACGAGCGCTGTCTTGCCGCCAATTGGCTTGCTTGGACGCAACGGCCCGCCAATGACGAGAGGCGCCATGAAGTGCACGAAGAGGCGCTCTGCGACTACGCCGATGTCCACCTTCGCCATGGGAAGAGTCTACCCCGCCTTGCTCGAAAGCCTCCGCCGGACTAAAAAGTCTCGCGGGAGAGGCGTTTCCCCTTGCGCTCGCAGGGGACGCGGGCTCTCTTGCCGAAAAATCAGCCGGTGCCGCACGCTCGAACGAAGTGAGAGTTCGGACCGAAACTCAAATCGGCTCGACGCTCAAAAACAGCGTCGAGTTTCTCACGGAGTGAAATCACCTAATGTCGATGGGCCGTCCGCCGTTCGATCCGCGCCAACCGCGCCAGTTCCAAATCCGCGTCAATCACCGCATTCGCGTGCCGGAGGTCCGAGTCATCGGAGCCGATGGGGCGATGCTCGGTGTCATGGCCACACACGAAGCGCTGCGCGCCGCGCAAGAGTTGGCGCTCGATCTGGTGGAGGTCAACCCGAAGGCCGATCCGCCGGTGTGCAAGATCCTCGACTTCGGAAAGTACAAGTACGAGGAAAAGAAAAAGGCCGGTGAGGCCAAGCGTAAGCAGACTGTCGTCGACATCAAAGAGATCAAGTTGCGTCCCAAGACGGACGACCACGACATCAACTTCAAGATCAAAGCTGCGCGTCGCTTCCTCGAGGCAGGCCACAAGGTGAAGTTCACCGTGCGCTTCCGCGGCCGCGAGATCACTCACCCCGAGAAGGCGCAAGAGCAACTCACTCTCGTCATCGCGGGCACCGAAGACCTTTGCAACGTCGAGACACGCGCGCTGATGGAAGGTCGCACGATGACCGTACTCATCGCGCCGAAGCCGACCATCATGCAGAAGGTCGCTGCGTCCAAGATTGCCGCAGAAAAAGCGCGACAATTGGCCGAAAAAGAAGGCCGCCCGCTGCCGCCGCCGTCCGAGTCGTTGCCGAACTTGCCTGACGAAGACGATGACGATGACGACGAAGACGAAGACGAAGTCGCCGAGACGTCCTGATGTTTCGAAGGGGGCTGGCAGTAAGCATCGCAGCAGCAGTTTGGTTCGCTGCTGCGAATGCGTCGGCCACGCTCACGCCTAGTGAACAGGTCGTCGTCAAAGAGTTCGTGGCCTCTGCACAGGTCCAGAACGCACAGAAGGTTCGCGCTCTCGTGGCGCGACCCGATCTGACCCCCGAAGAGTCCGAGTCTGCGATGCAGGGCGCACTCGAGATGGTGGCGTTCACGGACGCGCGCGCTGCGTTCTTGCGCGAGGTGCTATTCGGCGGCGCTTCGGCACCCTCACGCAATGTTCTTGCGCTCGCCACGGTGCAGGCGCTCGTCGCGAGAGCAGATGCCGTCGTCACGAGATACGACGCGGACCTCGACAAACAAGCCGCCGCGTTGATCGAACTCTCGAAGATTTATGGCTTCGTTGGTGCAGAGATCGCAAACGCCAGAGCACCAGGATCGGCGCCTCGCTCGCAAGGTCACGATCCACAAGTGAGCATTTCCAACGCGACCTACGACGCGTGCGCGCAAGCACTTGGCAATCACGCAGGTCGTCATCCCAAGTGGCTCAAAGCGGACGTGACCCTCGCGGCTGACGTCTCCCGCGCGCGCGCTCAATTGGAACTCGCCACCGTGGACATGGTGAGCGACACGGCGACGCGTCGAATCGACGCAGCAGATCGGGTCGGCCTCACCGGTTCGCGTCGCGCGTTTTTGACCGAGCTTGGCGTCCTCGTCTTGGATTCCGGCGCGGCGACGGACGCGCGCATTGATCGCGTTCGAGCGGCTCTTTTGCGATTGCCGGGCGCTCGCGCAGATGTCTCTGCGATTGCATTTGGTGACGAGCACCCCGTGTTGCGAGCGCGGGGAGTCATCGTTGGCACCAAGACTGATCTGTCCACGACCACCGCTGCCGCTGACTGGTTTTCGGACGAGGTCGATCCCTCGACACTCGACGCGCCGGTCGCCGAGTTGTCTCGCGAGTTGTCGCGCATCGCAGTCAAACGCGCGCTCGAGAACCGCTCCGAGCTACGGCTCGCCGCTACACGTGACGTTCACTCGCTCGGGACCGATCTGGCACGTGCGATCGGAAAACCGGCTGACTTATTGCTCGAAAACGTGCTGGCTGCAGCAGTGAGCACGTTGGTGATCGATGCACCACGCGCAATCGATCTCGCGATGGCGCGCATGGTCGCTGGCAAGCCCGAGTCTCTCGCGATCTTGAGCGACGCGCTCGGCGTGCTCGCAGCGTTTGGCGCAACAGGGGACGGCCTCTCCTTCGCTCTCGGACAACCACGCGCCGATGGATCGACCGAGACACTGCAAGCCAGCAACGTCCGCCTCTTGTCTGATGGAACCGTGAGCGCGTTCTCGCTGGCAGGCGCGCGCTGGGAAATCACCCGAGGCGATACGAGCGCAGTCACGGGCGTCAAAAAGGACAACCAACCCATCACACTCGCGATGCTCCCGCGCGCGCGTGTGCCTGTCGCCGGTGCAGCGTCGTGGTCTGGTTCGGGCCTCGTACTCGCGAGACTCGTGGGAGCTCCGAGCGCCGGGATTGGTGGCGCGTCCCGTCTACGTGTGGCTGCGACGACTGACTTCGACGCGGCATCGATGCCCGCCCCTGGAGACGACGTCGCCTTCGAAGGCACCGCACGCGTCACGGGCACCGCGTTGGTTTTGGTACGCGGAATCAGCACAAAAACAGGCATCCGCGGAGTTGGCTTCGAAATCGGTCCCTCGACGGTGACGGTTCGCGCTGTCGACGACACCTCCAGCATCGACCTCGCGCCGCCCCTCCCTTTGCCCGCTGACGGCACCATCAAACTCAAGATCGCACTCAAGGGCACTCACTTCGAAGCGACAGTCGGCACCGCCACCACGCGCGGCGTGCTTCCCCCCAGCGCGACTCACGGCGACATCATCTTCGCTGTCCGCAAGTCCTCCAGCGTCGACGTCTCGAGTCTTGTAATCCGCGCGAACTAGCGACGCGCCAAGAAGCGCAGCCCTACCCAAACGACCAAGACCAAGCCGACGGCGAGTGCCTTCGATTTGCTGGAAATCTCGTCGATGAAGAAGGGTAAAAAGAAGATCGCGAGGACCACCATCACACTCAACGCGACTCGCAGAACGCGCCCTCGCCGCCGCGGGATCTCGACAGGCTTGATGGTCCCGAGCAGCGTGCGTAGCTCGCCAAACAAAATCCCGCCGCGAGGCACGTCCACCATCTCGGGGCTGTCCTTTTCGCCATCCCATCCGGCGCGAAGCTCGACTCGCAGACCTCCCAAGGTCCCCGCGATCTCCCGCACGCGTTGGACTGCATCGCGCGGCACGTCGAAGCGACCACGACGCGTCTCGATGGT
>JAYVXK010000700.1:0-5221 GCA_043785265.1 Myxococcales bacterium
TTCTCGTCGAGGAGGAGCTCCGCTGCGTCGATCAGGTATCGCGCGCGAACAGGATGCATGGACGCGAGCTCTGCGAGCGAACTCGCTGCGGCGAACGCGCCTTCTGCGTCACGCAGGCGCACCGCGAGACGCGCGACACCCGTGGCCGCGGTCACGCTCAGCGGATCGACATGCAACGCCGCTCGATAGCGATCGAGTGCCTCTTTCAGGGCCGCGCGATCGGAGGCGTCTTGCTGATTGCCCGCTCCGTGCTCGAGCAAGAGCGCGAGGCGTAGTTGCATCGCCAGACGTGTGCCGTCGTCGCCTGCGAGCGCAAACAACGCTCGAAGCCCGCCGATCGCAGTCTTGCGCGCGCGTGCATCTCCACGCCGCGCGAGCGGAAGCGACATGCGTACCGAGGCCTCGAGCGCGCCAGGGTCGGTTGAATCGAGTTCGAGAATGCGTGCGTGCGCTTGCGAGCCATCTCCCGCAGGGAGCTTCCACTCTTCGATCGACGCGAGCGCCCAAAGCGCCCCGAGTCGCGCGCGCACGTCACGCAACGCATCGCCTTGCCGCGACAGCACGCGCGAGAGGCCCGCCCAATCTCCCGCTTTGCTGAGGAGATGCTCGAGCGTGCGCAGGGCAGGTACATGCGACGATTCATCCGCGAGCACCGCCTCGAGCAACGTGATCGCTCTCGCGCCGTCTTGACCCGATTCGATGAGCAGCGACGAGACGTCGAACGTGAGCGCGCGGACGGACTCTGTCGTTGCGGCCTGTTCCAGCCTTCGGGACTGCAATGCGGCGAGTTCACCCAGCGCAGGCGTGTTCAGTTTGCCGGCACCGGGCTTGGTTGCGGCGCGCCGCGCGAGCACGCGACTCAATCGATCGAGCGCGAGTTCGTCCTCGGGCGTTTCGGCAGTGGCACGCGAGTACATCGTCGCCGCGCGTGCGTCGTCCTTCAATCGCAGCTCGTCGATCTCTGCGGCCTGCATGAAGTAGCGCGCGCGGTCTTGCGGCGCCTGGGCTTCAGCACCGAGCGACTCCAACGCATTGCGGAGCACGAGAGGGTCGTCGAGCGTCTCCAGAATGCGAGCGATCTCGTCCGGAATCAGCGGGTGCTTGGGCGCAGAGGCTCGCGCAGTTTGCAATGTCGCGAGCGCGTCGAGCGGAGCGTGCAATCGCGCATCTTGAATGTGCGCGAGCACGAGCCAGAGCGACACGACCTCTACCTGGTGTGGACCACGCTGCGGCGAAGCCGCAGACGTGCCGTCGTGCGAGGACTTGCCGCGTTTTTCGGCCGTCGTGATGCGCGCGCGAATCGATCCCGCCGCGCGTTCCCACCGCTGTGCGTCTTCGTGGAGCCGTGTCTCGAGCGCGCGAGCCGAGCCGTGATCGGAGTCCTGCTTGAGTACGTCTTCCACGATCGCGAGTGAGCGAGAAGCATCGACCTTCGCAAGAGCCGCCGCCGCTCGTGTCTTGAGCGAGAGCACGTCTGCGCCATCTTCTGCGAGCCGAGCCTCGTCGAGCAGCGAGCGCGCCACGGCCTTTTCGTCGCCTGTTCGCGCTGCGCAACGTCCTAGTCCGAGCACTGCGCTTCGTCGCTCTGGTTCGAGAGCGAGGATGTCTTCGTATGCGCGTTGCGCACGTCGACCATCGCCGAGCAAGTCCTCCCAGAGCAACGCGATCTTCTCGAGGTACGCGACGCGGCGCGCTGGATCACGAGCCTTTTCGGCCGCCTGCGAGTACAGCTCGACGAGTCCTCGCGCTTCGCTATCCATTCGCTCGCTCGGCGATGGAGTGAGCAACCGCGCGAGCCCATCGACGACCTCACCGTCCCCGGGATTGGCCACGAGCGCGCTCCGAAAATGCCGGATCGCGTCCACGCGCTTGTCGAGCACTTGATCGGCGATCGTGGCCGCGCGCACAAGCGCACGCGCACGCTTGGGTCCGTCTTCTGTTTTTGCAGCCTCGGTCACCCACAAGCCGACCCGCTGCTCGTGCCGGTCCGCTGCGGCGAGAAGTCGATCGAGATGTTCGACGAGAGTGCTGTCCGATGGATCGAGTGAGAGGGCGCGATGGACGTCTGCGATCGCAGTCTCCGTGTCTTCGAGTCTCTCTGCGAGAGTGGCGAGCGCGCGCAACTCGTGTGCGTGACGCAGCGGATCGGGAAAGAATCGCAGTCGCGCACGCCGCGCTTTTGCCTCATTTGGCAGATCGGTCACCAGATGATGCAGGCGCACGAGCTCGTCGAGGACCCGTCGATCGAGCGAGTCATTCGTCGGCGCGCGATTCGCGGCGCGTTCGAGCAACGCGATGGCGCGAGACGTTTCACCCAATCGTACCGCTGCGATCGAAGCCGCTTCGAGTTCGAGTCGCGCGCTTCGCACGGGATTGGTCTCGATCCCTGCTTCTTCTTCGAGCAACGCGGCAAGCGCTGGCAAATCACCATGCGCGGCGACGTGACGTGTAGCGGCTTCACGCACGGGGCCCACGCTCGGGTCGAGATCTACTGCTCGCTCCAGCGCGGCGCGCGCTGCGTCGATGCGACCGAGCCGATGCTCGAGAAGCTGCGCCCTCTCGACGTGCAGCCAAGCCCCAAGCTTCGTGTCTCCCGCGAACGCCTCGGCCATTTTTGCGAGGTGATTGCTGAGCGCGTCTTGTGCGTCGGGTGAGCCCGCTGATGCGCGAGCAAACAACACTGACTCGAGTCCCTTGAGCGCCCCTGCGTGATTGGGCGCATGAGCGAGCGCACGCTCCCAAATCGCCCGCGACTCGCTCTTGTCACTCGACGCATCGAGCAGGCGTGCTTTGGTGACCAACATCTCGACCGTGGCCGCTTCGTCAGTCGACGCGCTGAGTTCGTGATCGAGGTGCGCGAGCATCTCTCTGAGCCCGCCACGGCCATGCTTGCGCCGGCGCAAGATGGCATGCGCTGCAGCGAGCGTCTCGTCCACTTGGAGCGCAGCTTCGGCGTGCGCGATCGCTCTTGGATCGTCGCCCAGCATGGTTTCGCTCACGATCGCGAGTTCGATGTGTGCGCGCGCGAGACCGACGCGATCGCCCTCTGCTTCGAGTGTAGCGATGCGCGCGTCGATCAACTCACCAAGCGCTTCAGGCGACCCAGGATCCAACGTCTGCCGCACATCAGGTTTGGGCGGCGGCGACGACGAAGGTAGTGGGGGGGGCTTTTTTCCGACGGTGACGGGCGGCTTGCTCAGACGTGGCGGCGGCAACGGCGGAGGCTTCCTGCCGACGTCCTTGGTTTGACCAGCGGGGATCTGTTGTGCGGGCGCGAGTTCTACGGCTGACGGCATCGCGAGCCCAGGCGCAGACGCACGGGGCGACTTCTTGAGAGTGCCGGGCGGATCCGCAGATGCGATTTGCAGCGTGCGCACTTGCTCGTCGATGTCCCAGCCGTCATCCGTGAGCGCGAGCAATTTGTCGATCGACTGTCGATCGTCGAGATCACCGGACTCTGGTGGATGAATCACTCCACCGCGGTGCGTCTCGGGATCGATGGGAACGTCGGGCTTGCCGGGTTTGGCGCTGCCTTGCGCCATGAATCCTCCGAGGTCGTGGGGACGACCGGGTGATGGTCGCACACTTGCCCAATGAGTTGCGAGGTTTGAATGGGCACCTCCGACTGGGAGGGGATCGCGCGGCCGAGGAACGTCAGAGCGTTCGAGGTTGGCGTGGTTTTTTAGGCGGCTCGGGCGGCCGTTGCGACAAGAGCGCGTGCACCACCGACCGATAAGCCTCCCACGTCGCTCCGTTGCCGAAAGGGTTGCTTGGGTCGAAGGTCTCGTCGGCGCCCTTCGCCAGCAGACGGCCGTTCACGCGCCACACTCGGGCCTGATCGATGAACGATAGATGGATGGGTTGACTCGTCTCGCTCGTCCACACGACGACGTGACCCGACGGATAGTCGTCGGTGTGCGACCTGCCCTCGCGGGGTGCCTGTCCCGTTGGCAATACACGCCGCGACATCGCGGTCAGAAACGCGTCGACATCCTTCGCCTCTAACGTGGTCGAGGTCACCTGCGGTTGATCGCGCTCGCACTCGCACTTGCAGTGATCGTCCATCAGACACATGCATTTGCTGCCGTGCTCGTCATCGACGGGGATGAATATGTCGGGGTGCGCTTCGCCAACGCAATGTGCTTTGCCGTCCTTGGCGCGGCCCTCGAAGTGGGAGCCGACGCGCACGAGCGAGGCGAAGATCGCGTGCCCGCCTCCCCGCCCCACAAATTGGTCGGTGATCTCGACGCGCGTTGCCTTTGGGAGATCGCCGAAGTCGCTCGGTAGACCGAGAGGGTTCATCGCGACCGTCCACGCAGGCAAGCCGAGCGCCGTGATGAGCGCATCGTAAGCAGTGTCGACCGGTGAAGTGTCCGCGTCCGAGATCGGAAGGTCGAGCGCGTGACCTGCGACGAGCCATTGTCGATGATGCAGCCGCAAGTGGATCGGCTCCGAGGCGCCCTGGGGAAAAATTGCCGCGTGCACCGAGTGTTCCGTGGGACCCCATCGACTCCCCGCATCTCCAAGTTCGGCCCTCGCGTCGGTCTGAGAGATGCTGGTCAAGAACGCATCGACGATCGCTGCCGAGACGGACCCGGAGCGCGTGTCCGGAGTGGCTCCGGTCGGCTCGCATGCGCACGTGGGCTCGACGAAGCACGTGCACTCCCCCAGGGGCCACCCTTCGCTCCAAAATAGCGGGTCATGCGTGCGCTCGGACAGCGAGTGCGCTTGGGGATAGCCGCGAGCGCGCCAGTCAAATGTATCGCCGGATGATTTGCGCTCGAGCGACACGACGATGTCATGCCGAAGGTTCTCCTCGTCGTTCTGATCGCGCAACTCGATGAGTCGTGCGGACGAAAGCTTGCCGAAGGCGCTGGCATCAACGCCCACCCCCGAATCCGAAGCGAGCGTCGGCGCCGTCGTTCGGCACGAGGCGACGCTAACGATCAGCCAACAAAGCACCGCGAGCGCTCGGCGACTCGCAGGTACTAGGAAAGGGTTAGTCATGGTGACGAACTTAGCGCACAACCCGAGCACATCGGCCGGCGATGCGCGGTTGGAAGTATGCTGTCCTCACGGGCAATACTGGGTGAGCAGGGACACCTCCGCCAGCGCGGCCCACGATGACGCGGCGTTCACGTCGATGCGGATTGCGTCGTAGGTGCCGGGCGTCACGGAGATCGGAGAGGCCAACGCGACGCCGTTCGCCGCTTGGAGTGTG
>JAYVXK010000701.1:0-1511 GCA_043785265.1 Myxococcales bacterium
TCTTCTTGGACGACGACCACGCGATCACCAGGCGAACCGCTCGATGCGAGCGCACCAAGGAAGGTGCTGGCAGCGGGAGCGCTCGATCCGCACACGAGCAGGTTCGTGCGCGCGGCGAGGCATGCTTCGAGGAAGGTCACCATCGCGCGACTGATGGCTCCGAGTCGCGCGAAGTCTTCGAGCGACATCTCCACGCGACGTCGCTTGCGCAACACGACCGCGCGCGCGGCAGACGTAGGCGGCAAGAACGCGATCAGTTGAGCACCGCGTGGCAAGTGGCGCTCGATGCATGATTCGCCCGCATCGAGCGGCTCGCCTGATTGCAGGGCCAAGCGCGCGATCGCACGTCCCAAGGCTTCATCGCTCGTGTATGCCCCTTCGGCCAAACTGAGCGCGCCTGCTTTGACGACCAGGACCTGATCGTGACGGAGACAATGAATCTCACTCACATCGTCGTCCTCGAGGAGAGGAGCGATCGCACCGAGACCGACGAGCTCTCGCACGGCGTCTTTGCTGAGTTGATCGAGATCGATGCCTTCGGGGACGCCTTCTTCTTCGCGCATCGCCTTGGCTTGTTCGCCGACGACACGTTCGACTGTCGCGCGCAACTGCGCATCGACCGAAGCAGACTTGTCGAGCGCCGAGAGATCCGTCGCGTCCGCTACGCGATCGACCAGTGTGACGAGCGCGAGTCTACGCCCTGCTTGCGCGGGACTCTCGCGAGCCGGAATCCGCGACGGGCTCGACGCGGGCTGTGATCGCGCAGCTGGCGGAGCAGAAGGCGTCGGCATCGGTGGCGCTTGTGTCGGCATCGGCGGCGGTCCAACCGATGGCATTCGTGCGGGCGCTTGCGGCGACTGCGTTTGCAGAGGCATCGTCGATCGCTGTTGCGCGTTGGGCATCGACGGAATGGCCGGCGGCCCAGGCATTTTTTGTCCGGCGGGGATTTGCCCATCGCTCTCGTCTGGATCGCGCTCGAGAGGGTAGTGACTCACCACCGCAGGATCTCGCGGCTGCGCGCGCGGTACAGGCATCGCGGTTGCGGGAGTCGGCATCGAGCCCATCGGCGAGGGCATCGGAGGCATGTTTGCCGGCATGGGCATGGGCGGCGGTCCACCCATTGGCGGCATCGGTGGCAACGGCGGCGGTCCACCCATCGGCGGCGCGGGAGGAGGCGGAGGAAGCGGAGGCGGTCCACCCATCGGTGGCATCTGCGGAGGCGGCGCGCTCGCTTGTTGCTGCTGCTGCTGTTGCGAGTCGTCTCCTGCGGCCGCACCTGCACCGCCCATGTCGACGCGCAAGATGAAGTCGCCCACGTAAATCTTGTCGCCTTCGCGAACGATGGTCGCCTGGGCGATCTTGCGACCGTTGACGTACGTACCGTTGGTGCTCTTCAGATCGGTGACGATGAAGCGTCCGTCACGGTAGAGCAGGCGCGCGTGGTGCTTGGAGACATTGCCTTTCGGCAGCATCAAGTCGTTGCCTTGAACACGGCCAACGTTGATCTCGTT
>JAYVXK010000702.1:0-5219 GCA_043785265.1 Myxococcales bacterium
TCTGGATCGGTGTCGGCGTCATGCGCCAACAACGTCAGATCCCGCCGAACTGGGCCAACTTCCCGGCTGGGTACTTTCTTCTGGGGAGCTGTACTAAGGATCGTACTCAAGCGACAAACAAAAAGCATTCGTCATGTCTGACGGCACGTCCGCGCGGGCGCGGCGTGGTCCACACCAGGGAGAGCGGTGCTTCTATTCTGCGTCGATACAGAGGACAAACAGCATGCCGTGCAGTTTGGCGTGCCGATTCGCTTTGGAGTCGCCGAACTCGTCATTGACAAGACCGAGGGAGGTTACTCGCTTCGCTCGGGTGCGGACGTGAGCATCGGCGACCAGCCGCTCGTGGCGGACGTTCCACGCCGCATCGCGCTCGGCGACGCCATTCGGGTCGGCGAGAGTGTCGGAGTTCTTCGGCTCGATGCGGGCTCGGAGGTAAAAACCTTCGAGATCGCGATGGGGCTCGTCGCGTCGGGAGGTCCGTCCACGACTGCCGGCGTCTTCGTCGAGGTGGTGGAGGGCCCTGGGGCAGGTCGAACGCTGATGCTCACGGAAAGTGGTCGGACGTATCGAGTCGGACGCGATGAATCGACGGCGCTCGATCTCGGCGATCCAGCTTTGTCTCGCTGGCACTTGGCCATCACCTACCGTAACCCGAACGTGCTCCTGCGAGACTTGGGGTCGAAGGGGGGGGTTGGCTACGGCAAGGTGCGACTCGCGCCCGATCGAGACGCCCGGTGGAACCCCGACAAGCAAGTGAAGATCGGGAGCACCGTGCTCGCGCTTCGCGGCGTCGATGCCCCGACAGATGTCCTCGCTAATCTTGCGCCCGCACTGCCACTCAGCACCTCCGTCCTTTCATCACCGCTTGTTGCACCCATTGCGAGCGTGTCGCATTCCAACGATGCACCCGCAGCGCCGCGGACGAAGCGTATCGGACCTTCCCGCGTGGTGATGGTGGTCGGCGCGAGCTTTGTGCTCTTGTGCATGGCCACGTTGGTGTGGTTGTTTGCGGGTGGTCGGTAGTTCGCGGAGCCGGAGCCCATGATCGTCGGCGCAGTCCTACTTCTCCTCGGCATGGTGATCTTCTCGGCCCTCGAGAGCCGCTTCCCGATCGATCCCGCGCGGCGCTGGTGGCGACGGCGATTTCTTGCCGACGTCATGCTGTGGCTCGTGCACCCCGTATCGTCCGCATGCGGCATGGCGATCGCTGCGGCGGTGACCCGCGCACTGCCGCAGCCCGCCTTTGCTTCATCGGTGGCGCTGCTGCCCCACTGGTTGCAGCTCGTCGTCGCATTCGTTGCTGCAGATCTCGCTGCATACGCTCTTCATCGTGCCTACCACCGCGTACCCGTCCTCTGGGCTTTTCACGTGGTGCATCACACGAGCAAAGAGCTCGACTGGTTGTCGACATCGCGGCTGCACCCGTTGAGTCAGGCGATCAACGCGGCACTGGTTGCGGCTCCGCTGTTCGTATACGGGCTGCCCGTGGGCGCCGTCGTGTTTGCCAACGCGCTGATCGGCCTCTGGGCCATTTTCGTGCACGCGAACGTGCGGTTCAATCTCGGCAAGCTTGGTGCGGTGGTGGTCTCGCCGACCTTCCACCGCCACCATCATGGGCGCGGCGTGGGCGCGAAGAACCTCGGCGCCGTGCTCACTTTATGGGACCGCTTGTTTGGGAGTTGGGAGAAACCTTCCCATGTCCCGATCGGCGCCGAGGAGGTCGTCAACGACGACGCGCTGGGCCTTCTGTTGCATCCATTCACGCGAGTCCGCAGCGCTCGAAATCGTCCCGCGACTCAGTAGTGTTAGACTGTTCCACTTGATGCAAACCAAGTCTGTGCTCGTTGCGTTTCTCTTCGTTGCGTGTGGCTCCTCTACACCCACTACGTTCGAACTGGATTCGTCAGCGGCGGTCGATTCGTCGACTCTGCCCGACACGGGTGTGGCGTTCTGCGAAGGTGGCGTCTGCGCGTGCACTCTCGGTACCGGCATCTGCCAGGGAGCCCAGGCTCTCGAGTGCGGCGCGGATGGAGCCATGCACGCGACCATCGCGTGCCCAACAGGAACGGTGTGCGTTGCGGGTCGTTGCGACGATATTCGCTGCCCAGACGAAACGGATCCGACGCTCGGCGAGCTCGCGCTTCCCATCCATGCATGGCCTCGCTATCGGCACGACAACCGCAACAGCGGCATCACGACGGCGGTCGTCGCTGACAAACCGGTATTCGTTCGCAAGACCTTCATCGGCGGCACTGCATACGACTCACAGACAGGTCTCGCCTCGGGGCCCGTCATCGATCAAAACGGCCGCATCTACATCGGCGGTGGTGAACTCGACGGAAAAAACGGCGCGTACTACGCGTTCGACCCGACCGGACCGCTGCTCTTCACGTTCTTGTCCAATCGCTTGACGGGCCTCTCGACACCCGCGGTTCGGCAAGACGGAACTTCGTTTGTCGCATCGGGTGGCAAGGTGCTGTTCGCCATCACAGGGCAAGGGCAACAGGCGTGGACTTACTCGACCTCGCTGGGCACCGATGGAGATCCGATCGTCACGCGCGAAGGGACCATCATCTATCCGAGTGAGGACGGCGCGGTCTACGCGTTCGACCCAACCGGAAAACTGATTTGGAAGAGCGACGCGACAGTGGGCCCTGGTGAGGCAGACAGCGCGATGGCTCAGTCGTGCGACGGTCGGATTTATGTCGGCGGCATCAACGGGTTCTTTGCGCTCGACGTAGTGACCGGCAAGACGAAGTGGAGCGTTCCTGCGACCACGCAATACCAAGCAGTCAGCGCCTCACCGACAGTCACCGCTGACGGGATCATGTATGGCGTCGACGGCGGAGGGATTGGCTACGCGCTCGATCCCACGGGCAAAATCATTTGGTCGAGAGCACTTGGTGCAGCTGGTGCGACCTCCCCAACGCACATCGCGACCCTGCTGATCGTCGTCCTCAACGATGGGAAGATCCACGCTCTGGACGCCGCGACCGGCAAAGAGAAATGGGCGCAACCTGTTGGCTACACGCTCACGCGAGGCGTCGGCAAAGTGGCTGGGCCTGTGGTGGATGGTCACTTGCGGACGTACATCAATTCGACTGACGGCTTCGTGTACGCGTTCGATCTCACCGGCACTCTCCTCTGGAAGATCGCGGCGAGCGGGGTTGCCCACGCTCAGCTTTTTTCGGGGGGTATCGCCATCGGCGCAGATGGAACGATGGCGGTCCCGGGCAACGATGGGTACCTCTACTTGTTCAAGTGAGACTCACCGCACGAAGCGAATCTTCACGGCGCACGGAAGTTTGATGAGCACCTCGGTTCGATGCGAGACAGTCCGCCCTGGCGGTGCTGGCGGCGGCGCGAAGACCTCGGTCGCCCAGTCGGCGATGATCGTGTCTCCTCGCTGCAGGATGTTCACGCTCGTGACGAAGTCGTCGGTGCCAATTTCGACGTGAACGTTTTGCGGGGTGAGGACGCACGCGACGCCGTCGGAGTGCGACTTCGAGCAATCACCACACCCGCCTCCGTTTTCGCCGCACAGGTCGTAGATGACTCGCCGCTTTTTTGTCCGCAAAAGCACGACGTCCAGCGACTTCTGCGTGACGACACTGGGCATCCACCGGTTGGGGCCATAGGTGATCTCGACCTTCGCGTCCCATGTTTCACCAGGAACGCACGCGTCTGAATCGTCTGCGTCGACGAGCACCCGAGCATCAACGTCAGCGGCGGCGTCCACGAGAACCGCTGAGTCCGCGATCGGTGTCGCATCCGCTTTCGGGCTCGCGTCTTCGGATGTGATCGCAACAGACTTGCACGCGATCGATGCCGCAAGCACGCAGCCCATGCACGCGCTCACGATCGTTGCGCCACGCATTGTCATTCGCTCTTGTGAGCAAGGACGGGTTCGTAGCGTCCGAGCGCCAGGTCGAAGCGTTCGATCGCGTCGTGCGCCGCGGCGGCGAGTTCGTCCCGACGCGTGCGGAACCCCTCAGTAAGAGGAATCGAGGGCAATCGGAGCAGGTGCTTGGGACGCTCCGCCGCCGACACTGTGTCGAATACCTCGTTGAGTCGCACGACGGTGATCGGCTCCCGAGCCACGAAACAAGCCACGATCGCGTTGTTCTCGACGAAGGTCGCGGCCAAGATCACATCCGGCAACGTGTAGAGGACGTCTTCTGTTGCGCGCATCGACACGCCGTCTTTGAAGTTCGCGAGCGCATCGCAAAACCAGTAGTCGCCATCCACGTCGCACCGCACGACATCGCGCGTCGTGACCCAGGGTCCATCGCCTTCGCGCGTCGTGAGCAGTCCAGGTTCGTTGACCTCGGCTGGGAGTAGGTTGCCTGCGGCGTCGAGGACCGGAAGTGCTTTTGCGAGATCGAGCTTGGCGACCGTGACCTCTGCGCTACCGGGAAGGGGCCGACCCAGCGCGCCCAGTTTGTCGCCGGAGACGTTGGCGAGGACCAGCTTGTGCGATGTGCTCGCGTAGAATTCGAGCACGCCCACACCAAAGCGTTCGTGCAGTCGCGCTGCGAGACTCGCGCGCATGCCGCTGCCCGCAAACAGGCGGATCGGATGATCACGGTCTCCTCGCGCAGACTCGGTCGCGACCAGCAATCGCAACATTTCGCCCGCGTAAAAAACCACGGTGGCGCCTGCGCGACGAATGTCCGCCAAAAAAGTTTCGGGGTCGAACCGAGTCGAGAGCGCGAGGCGTGTTCCGGCTGCGATCGCGGCGCCCACACACGCGAGCAGCGCGGTCGGATGATGGAGTGGGATGCACGAATAGACCGTGTCTCCTGGTTTGAGCGTGCATGCCGCGGCAGCTCCCAATGCCGACAGCGCCCATCTGTGATTGGTCACTGCCGCCGATCGCAACTCGCCGTTGTCGCCCGGACGGAGCAGCACCATCGCGAGATCACGCGCGCGTCCTGCGGCTTCTGTCACATGCGCAGGGAGATCGACTTTTGCTGGATCGATCGCTTCCATGTCGATGAGTCCGTGACCCAGTGTTCGTGCATGACCGCCGCCGCCGAGCACCAAGACGGGCTGTTTGGCGAGGCGCGCGAATCGCTCGGCATGCTCCGGATCAGTCGCCACCGCTTTGACGTCGTCGCCCATGCAAGACGGCACGTCTCCGGCTTCGGCCCAAGCTACCGGTCCGGTTCCCGGCCCGAGCTTGGGGTCCCTGGAGCGTGGTCTACACCAGGGAGCCA
>JAYVXK010000703.1:0-5212 GCA_043785265.1 Myxococcales bacterium
AGGGGCTTCGGGTTGAGCGCGTCTCACGACGGCTCTCACGCGTGCGAGCAGCTCGCGAGGTGAAAATGGCTTGGCGATGTAGTCGTCTGCGCCAAGCTCGAGTCCCACCACCCGATCCGTCTCGTCGCCCTTCGCGGTCAGCATCAGCACGGGGATCCGTGATTTCTGCCTGATCCGCTTGCACACCTCCAGCCCGTCGATGCCAGGCATCATCACATCGAGTAGCACCGCATCGAACACTCCCACCTCGAGTGCCGCGAGCCCCTTCTCACCATCCGATGCGCCGGTCACCCGGACACCGTTTTGCGAGAGGTAGCTCGCGAGCAACTCGAAGAGTCGAGCGTCGTCGTCGATCACGAGCACGTGCATCGACGCGAGCGTACTACCGGTCGTCGTCGTCTGGAGCATTCTGGTTTTGACCACGCTGCGGCTGAGCCGCAGACGTGCCGTCACGTGCATGATCCACGCAATCGGTTTGACGATGCTCTTGTGCCGCGTGTTCTTGCCAGCGTTGGTTCTGGCAGCCGCGATGGAGGTGTGAAAACCCCATCGCGAACCCGCTCACTGCGCCCACTGCCAACAACGCCATGATGATTCTTCGTCGCATGATTGAGGCTCCTTTCACATCCAAGAAGAGTTGCGACGACCACCGCCACCAAAGCCACCACGGCCCTCAGCGCGCGCACGAATCCAATCCGCGAGGATCTTGCGCTGACGTTCATCGAGAGCTTCGTGCACTTTGCGCATCGCTTCGATGACAGAGACTCGAACCTTGGCAAACGACGCGTCGGCTTTGCCGCTCAGGCCTTCTGCTGCGGTCGAATCAAACGTGTCGCCCGTGAGAAGCACCGCGAGATCAGTCGGGTCGGTCCACTCTCCGCGCGCCTGTCGCATCGTCGACCAGATGTCTTCGAGTGCAGCCGCGACCACCTTCTCTTGACCCGGTGTGGTCTCGAGTCGTTCGAACAAACCTCTCAGGAACATGTTTCGACCGAAGCCACCGCCTCCGCCGCCCCAACGTCCACGTCCGTGCTGATGACCACCCCAGCTGTGTCCTTGGCTTTGGCCGCATCCACCGCCGCCGCTACTGCATCCGTGGCCGCCGTAGCCTTGACCACCGTGGCCATGATGCCAGCCATACCCTCTACCCATGCGCGCCACTTTGATGAGGCCTATGAGGCACGCGGTTCCAAACAAGATACCAAACATGATTTTTCTCTTTCTCGTGAGCACGCTGCGTGATCCGCAGGCGCGTCGTCTGCCGCTGAAGTGCGGCGACTTGATGAAGAGAGGGTGCAGCGCGAGTGTTAAGCGCGCGCCCCCGAGAGGGTGAAGAAGTGTTAAAGGTAGCGGCGTGGAACGGTTGCACGCCTTGTTCATCCTCGCGTGGGCGCTCGTGCGCAGCCTGTTTGCGCCTCTTTGGGGCGCACGTCGCGGACTCGCCGCCTTTCGCGCGAGCTACGCAAAAGACCGACTGCCCGCGGTCGGCCCCGACGAACGACGATTGTTGCCGACTCTCTCAGGCTGCATCGCGTGTGGTCGGTGCGACGAAGGCGAGGCCGCACGCATCGCTCAGACCAACGGCAAGTTCGCTGGCGTCATGGATCTCATGCTCGCTTCCTCGCGGAGCATGCCCGACTACGACGCAGCGGCGCTCTCATTCGAAGCCATCGGTGACGATCGCCTCGCAAAACTCGAAGAGCGCTGCCCCACGCGTGTGCCCATGCGCAAGGTCAAGCTGTTCGTTCTGTCGAAAGCACGTGAACTCGAACCCGCCGCGCCACGTACTGACGGAAGCGACTCAACGTCTGCGACCGGGCCGGACGTCGTTGCTCGCTCTGCATGACCCGCCTCTTGATCGATGAGCGCTCGCTCCCCGATGGGCTCGCCCGCGTAGAGCTCGAAATCGCCGATGATCTCGCGATCCTATACGTGCACAATGCACCCATTGGGCAAATGCCAATTGATGCTCTGCTCCGTGTGATGAAGCGGTATGGCAAACCACTGGAAGACGGCGTCATCATTCCCGAAGGCGGCTTGCAGTTGAACAAGACCGACCGGCTCGTGATGATGCGCTTCTTGGCTCGCTACGATGTGATTGGTCGCGACTGGCTCGTCTTGGTGTCAGCGGATGCTCCGATTGGAGACTTGGCCGTGTCGATCACTGGAGCGCTCGAGCATCTCGCGAGCGCCTACGGGCGTAACACTGCAACCTGAACCAACCGTAACGCCGTAACGAACGGTTGCGGTTCAAGCAAAGTTACGCTGGGTGTTACGCAGGCTCGATTGTGATTTCTACGGGTTTTCAGCCCGAATCTTCCTCATGGTCGCGTGGCATGCCCGCTGCACTAGGCAGTCCCATCATGAAGCCTTCGACCAAAAGCGGTACGTTTGCCATCAAGTCCCTGTCCACGACCTCCATCGACGCGTCGAAATGGACTGATGAGGAGCTCCTCGAAAAAATGATCGCGAGCTCTCCAAGTGGTTGGCGGGAGTTCACGGTTCGTTATGACCGACTCATCTAC
Source organism: Myxococcales bacterium (assembly GCA_043785265.1). GTDB lineage: Bacteria > Myxococcota_A > Polyangia > Polyangiales > Polyangiaceae > JANYHY01. The sequence continues at coordinate 2,526 of JAYVXK010000703.1, forward strand.
CGCTGCATTTTGAAGGTCACGCGTCGCTTCTCGTCCGTCGTTTCGCCGGAGGATTCACGCGAGATCTCAGCGACCCTGCAGTTGTCGCTTCTCGCGAACAACATGCACAAGCTCCGCAGCTTCGACCCCACGCGCGGCAATCGCTTCTCCAGCTGGATTGGTTTGCTCGCCATCAACTGTGCGTACGACTACCTCCGCAGTTTGCGCCGCGAGCCTGGCAAAGCGTGCCTCTCGGAGGCGACCGACCTCGCGTGTGAGTTGCCCGATCCGTTCGAGGCTGTATCCCAGCGTCAGCGCGCCGGCATCGCCGCTCGCATGCTCGAGGGCTTCAGTGATCGCGATCGCACGTTCGCGTCTCTCTATTTTGGCGAAGGCATGGATCCGGTGGCCATCGCGGAAGAAATGAACATCAGCGTGAAGACCGTCTACTCGAAGAAACACAAGATCCAAGCGCGCCTCGAGAGCGCCGCTCGAGCCAACGCGGCCTGATTTTCCCCACGAAAAGCGATTTCTCGAATTTGCGTGGTATGGTTTGAGCCATACGTGAAGACGCTTTCTTGGAAGATCCGATGCGTGGTGTTGGGCCTGGGCGCTGTGAGTGCAGCGTTCGGCTGCGCCCAAATCCTCGGGCTCGGTGACTACGCCGAGAAAGCCGGCTCGTTCGACGGCGGTGGCACCTGCGATGTCGATCTCTCCACGGCTTGCTACCCATGTACGGCGACGACCGATCGGCAATTGCTCAACGCGTGCACGACTTCTGGTTGCGTTCCGTTCGACAAGAAACGACTGACCAACTTGCTGCCTGACGGTGGCTTGCCGCCCGTGCAACCTGTCGTGAACGACGGCGGCACACCCGACGCGGCCCTCCCCGATGGGAGCTCGCTTCCTTCGTGTCTCTCGTTGAACGCCAATCCAGTCGTCGTCGTCGCGGGCACCGCAAAACCCTATGTTCAAGCCCTAGCGGCCGCGATCTTCAATGATGGTTCGCCCGTCACGATCATCTACAAAGGCCGCAGCTCGTGCGACGCGTGGAACGCCATTTTGCAGGGCACTCCAGTGACAGGCACGGCGTCTTATTGGGCAGCAAGTCCAACTGAGTCGATTTGTGATTTGCCGAGCGGCGGTCTGCAGCCTGACGTCATCATCGCAGACGTGTTCCCCTCGACCTGCCTACCGCTCCCAAACGGTTTGCCGAAAGACGTCGCTGACTTTCAAGGTCCCGTGCAGACGATGGAGTTCGTGGTGCCCAAAGCATCTACGCAGACCTCGATCACCGCGCAGGCGGCGTACTTCGTCTATGGCTTTGGCGCAGGCTCTGGTGTCTCTCCATGGACCGATCCGAGCTTCATTTTCAGGCTCGACGACGCGTCAGGCACTCAAGCGATCCTTGGCTCCGGCATCGGCGTGCCCGGTCCGTCCTGGAAGGGCACCAATGTCGCGTTCTCGAGTCAGATGGTCACGGCGCTCACGGGCGTGCCATCTGCCTCCGCCGAAAAAGCGATCGGCATCTTGTCCGCGGTCAATCTCACCGACCAAGTCCGCGTCGCGATCCATCCGCTTGCGTATCAACACTACGGCCAGTCGTGTTCCTATTACGCAGACACGAGCGAGACGAGCAAAGACAAGCGCAATGTGCGTGACGGTCACTACGCTTTGTGGGGTCCATTGCACTTGTCGACCAAGCTCGACACCAGCGGATTCCCGCTAAAACAAGGCTCCAAACGCGTGATCGATACACTCACTGGATCATTCGCGCCGCCAAAGGGACTCGACCTCATCGAGGCAGAAGCACTCAACAACTTGGTGCCGACTTGCGCCATGCACGTCTCGCGCAACGCGGAGGTCGGTCCGCTCAAACCGAACGTGTCGTCGACACCGTGCGGTTGCTACTTCGAGTTGAAGGCCAGCGGCACGACGAGTTGCAAGACGTGCAACACACCAAGCGATTGCCCCTCGTCTGCCCCCTCGTGCAGTTTTGGTTACTGCGAAGCGCAATAGGCGCGCGCGTGAAATTGGTGTACAGGATTTCGCGATGCGTGCCCTGGCTGCAGCCTTCATTTTAGTCGCGTGCTCGTCGGTGGGCGGCGATCCGCATTCTCAATCCGATGCGAGCGTGCTGGGCAATGGCCAGCGCCTCCGAGACGTGCAGCAGCCCAGCGCCAAGCTTGCTGGCTCCAACGTGAAGGTCAGCAGCGTCGTCGTGACCGCAGTCGACAATTTCGACGAGACGCACGACGGCAAGAGTCGCGGCACGATTTTCGTCCAAGACGCCGACCAAAGCGGACCGCTCGCGGCGATCACTTTGTTCTCGCCGAGCTTCCAACCCACGAGCCTGCGCCTAGGCCCAGGCGACGTCGTGGACTTGGACGGTGCGTATTCGGAGGCACAAAAAATCGGCGCGACGGTCGACTTTTCGCCCAACTTCTTGCCGCAGATCGTCAAGCCCGTGGCGACCTTCCGCTTTGAAGTGGGAGACCCAAAACCGATCGTCGTCGACCTGAACGACCTCAACTCGTTCGCGACAGGCCGAAAGTGGATTGGTCAGTTGGTCACCATCAACAATGTCACCGCCCTTAGCGCTCCCGCAGGCGACTCGAAGAACTCTGGGCGTGTGACCGCCAATCTCGGCGATCCAAAGACGGGCGCACAGATCTCCAACGAGCTCTTCGACCTGCAGGTCAACGCGT
>JAYVXK010000704.1:0-5205 GCA_043785265.1 Myxococcales bacterium
AATTCGTGGTGCCAAGATCGATACCGATCACTTTCTCCATGCCAATGGTCCTCGTTTATTGTCCGACTCGTCTACCAGTTTCGATCCGTAAGCGGGCGACACGGGTGTCACTCAAGCCTTCACCCGCTTGAGTAAGCCTTGGATGATAGCATCCCCTGGGCTGAGCAGAAGAGCGGCTTCGAGTTCGCGTTTGGCGTTCAGGGCCAACCCAGCCGCAAGGTAGATCTCCGCCAGAGTCACGCGAAAGGCTGGTTTTGTGGGGTCCAATGAGATCGCACGTTGCGCCAGTGCGGCTGCTTCGTGCAAGTTTCCGTCTGCCTTCAGCATGCTGTGTGCTGCTCGCTGCTGGGCGATCGCGTCTTTTGGAAGGGTGCGGGCGGCCCTCGCCCACGATCGAGCCGCCTCTGGCCAGCGCTGCCCCTTCTCTTCGTACTGTGCTTGCCGTCGGTAGTTTTCGCCGAGTTGCTCATTGGCTTTTGCTTGAGCTTCAACGAGCGACGCGCGCAACTCGGCGTCGTTCGGTGCAGCCGCCATCGCGAGTTTGAAGGCGTTCAAGGCTGCGACCCAATCGCTCTTCGCCATCGCCCCGTGCGCATTTTCGACATGCTGTTTCACCAGGCGTTCGCGCATTCCCTCGACCCGCGATTCGTAGTGTCGACGCAAGACATCTTGGTCGACGGCGATCCCAGCCGAGCTCGACACCCGTGGTGGAGGCGCAGACGAGCGCGCGCTCATGAGTCTGCGTGCAAGAGCCTCTCGCCGTGCTTGTTCGGACACGGCCGGTCGCGGCGGGGTCGACGAGGTAGGCTTCTCCGCCACGATGATCTGCGGCGCGGACGAGGTCGCCTGTGGCGGCGGCACGGTCTCGGGCATCGGGGCGACTTCGACCTGTAAATCAGCCTCGATCGCCGCCGCTTGCTGTTGATCGCCGAGGTAGGCGTCGTACTCCTCGCGGTCTTCTTTTTTGGTGAGTGTGTCGTGCGCGAGAGTGATGCGCGAAAACACCTGCTCCATCTTTGCTTTGAAGCTGCCGAGTCGTTTGCGAAAGAATCGGTCTGGGTGAAAGAGGCCGGCCGATTCGTAATACGATCGTTTGATCTCTTTTTTGTCCGCCGTCCGCGACACTCCGAGGAGCGCGTAGTGGTCGACCGTGTCGAGCTGATAAAACAGATCGAGGACTTTTTTCCGATGCTGGGGCTCGATGTCGACGTCTTCCTCTAGCTCCGCGGGATCGTAGAGATTGCTTGGAGCCGGGGGCACGGAGGAGCGCTTTGGCGCAGGCACTTGCCCTTGCGGTGGAGTGCCGCCATGAGGCAGCGCTTTTGTAGACTCCGTTTCGGTCGGATTCGGCGGCGATGAGCCGAAGGCAACCAGCCCCAGTGCAACGAGCTTGTCGAGCGAGCCTCGCACCGCTGCGTCGTCGAGTCCCGTAAACGTGACGATGTCCGTGTCGGAGCTCACGCCGTCGATGCGCGAGAGGACGAAGCCGTCGACTGGCGTGAGTGGATACGACTGCAGGGACTTTCCCTGCGGTACAGGTATCAGTCGAGGAACACGCAGAGAGGCACTCACGCAGGAGCCAGCCTATCCTGCCGGACGCTCTTGCACGCTAAAAATAGCCCCTCAGGTGCGATAGTTGATGCGTCAATCTGCGCATCAATCCCAGCGAGGATGCATCCATGGCCAGAGCTCGGGGGCCGTGAGGATGCGTCGCGAGAGCTCGCCGTTGATGCGCGTCGTGAGTGTGATGGCGCTCGCCGGATCTTTCGGATCGAGGTCTTCGGTCACCAAACGAGTCGACGTCACGCGCAGTTGTTCGCCATCTCGTTCGAGCGTCGCGACCACCACCGGCGCACGTGATCGCAGCGCGATGCGAGCGGGACCGATCGCTGTGGAGGCTGATTTTCCGAGGAATGGCGCGCGAACAGACGCGACTCGTGAGCGCAGGTCCATGGGCGCACCGAGGACCAAGCCCGCCCGGAGCGCGCGCACGATGCGAATGGGCGCGTGAGGAGACCCGCGCGGAATCGCCCGAACACCTGCCTGCGAACGCACACGACCAAGAAGGCGATCAAAGCGTGGGTCGTAGCTCTCTCTCACGAGAGTCACGAGAGGGACGCCCGCGTCGACCAGTGTCGCAGCCACTCGTTCCCAGGGCCCAAGATGCGCGCTTGGCAGCACGACTCCGCGCCCTTCTGCGCGAGCGTCTGCGATCGTGGCCCGATCCACAGCCTGCATGACGAGCAATTCGGATGGAGCAAAAATCGCGGCGACTGAGCCCGCAAGCATCGACCCCATGGCGTCGAAGCACTCGCGAACCAGCCTTCGCGCGTCCGCTTCGTCGAACCCAAGCACTTCGCGAACCCGACCGACTGCGCGCTCGCGTTCACCGCGGGCGATCGCGTGTGCGGCGCGGGCGAGCACTCTCGCGAGACCGTGGAGCGCTCGTTGCGGAAGCACTCGGCACGCGGTGAGCGCGGTCATCGCGACCGCGTAGATCGCGTCGTTCTTTGCACGTTGAACGAGCGTCCATCGACCGCCCTCGCGAACGTCTCGACTCAGTGCGAGCATCCGCCACACGCATGCTGGACACGTGCCCGCGCCGCAGAAACACGCTGGTTTGCGGATGCGCAGTCGCTGCCCGTCGTGTCGAGCTGACAGATGTGAGACGCCGCGCTCTCCATCGACGCGAGCGCTCTACACGCCGTCGCGCAGTCACCGAGAGATGCTTCGACCTGCGCTTGCGCGCGATTGAGGTTGGTCATCTCGCGCTCGCGTCCGGGTGGCTCCGCATACTGGGGGGTTTGAGGGACCGCATTCGTTTGGCTGCCATCAGAAGCGGGCTGCGTGGTGGTCGTGTTCTCCCGATAGTTCGGCGCTGGGCTCTCTTGTTTTGGAGATTCGCTAGGCAGGGCGCCTCCACCGCAGCTGCATAGGTAAAGGCCAATGCACAAAAGGGTCTCGCGTCTCATCGATCGCCCTCGGTCTTCTGTTGCACCACGGCTTCCTGGATGCTGATCGCCTGCCTCAACAAGTCGAGCGCATGCTTGCGTGCTTGTGCTGCTTCTTCGCTCTGCCCCGCGTCTGCGAACTTGTTGCCACGCGCCTCTTCGATGACGCCTTGCACTTCGAGCAAATGACCGCGAAAAAAGCTCGCATCGTTGGCGTGCGTGAGACCTTGAGCCACGTCGCGCGCGGCTGCATCGAGCCCGTCTCGCATGAGTTCGAGTTCCGCCATGCGTGCGTAAGTGTCAGCGAGCACCTCATCGATCTCGGGAATCGATGTCCCGGTGTGCGGTGGCGGAGTCTGCGTCAGCTGCGTGAGCGCGGTGATCGCGCCCGGCAGATCGCCTTCCGCCTCCTGCACGTTGGCTTCGTGGTGACGCGCGCGCGCCATCGACAAATACGCCATCACCGGGGTGTCGACCGCTTGCACGCTCGGCGCCTGCTCGCGCGTCCCGTTCTCTGATCGCGAGCACGCAACGACAAAGAGCGCGACCGCGATCAAGGATGCCGTCGACCATCGAGTCATCGGACGCCCCAACGAATGAAGCGGTTCTCGCGCAGGTCACTCTCACGCGCGCTGGCGATGCGATCGATGCGCGCGCTCGCGCTCGACTTGGCCTCGAACGGTTTGTCAAAAAGCCTTTGCGTCGATCGGACCGGGACGAGTTCGACTCTCGCGACCGGCGCCTCCGTGTGTTGACTGTTGAAATACAAGACCACACTCGCGGCGAGCGCGATGGCAGTCGTCACGCCGAACATCACACGCACCACGTTGCTCTTGCGCGCAACCGGCCGATCGATGGCAGCCTTCACGAGCCGCTTGTTTTCAGCCGCATCCAGCTCGCGTGGATCGTGAGCAAGTGAGAGGGCGCGCAAAAAGTCTGCGTCGTCGTTCGCGTCGCCACTCTCGAGCGACTGACGCAATTGCTCGGCGAGCTTCAGTTCTTCTTCGGACGCGGCAGAGTCGTTTGGATCGTTATGGTCGACCATGGCCTGCCTCCTTCTGGTCCGTCGTCTCGGTCAGCGCTTTCTTCAGCGCTGCGATCGCTCTGTGGAGTAGCACGTCGAAGGTGGCTGGTGTGACTTCGAGCGCGCGCGCTACGTCCTCACGCGGCTGCTCTTCGAGCACGCGCAAACGCAACGCCTTGGCGTACCGCGGATGAATCCGATCGAGCGCCTCTTGAACTTTGCGACGCGACGCTTCTCGATCGCGGTGGTCGGAGAGCGCCTGATCCAAGGGCGTTTGCGTCGACGATGCATCGACCTCCCGCTGCACGTCCTCGGGTTCCCAGACGACCAAGCGTTTTCTGGCGCGCAACATGTCGAGAGCCACACGCAGTCCCACGGTGCGCAGCCACGGATAAAATCCCACGCCCTGCCACTCGAACTGCGCGATGCGTTCGACGACCTTGGCGTACGTCTCGCTCAATGCGTCTTTCGCTGCGGCTTCGGAGCCCAAGCGAGGGAGCAAAACACTGCGATAGAGCCCAGGGCCATAGTGGCTCAAGAGTTCACCTGTGGCCTGACGATCGCCTGCTTTTGCGCGCAAAACGAGCTGCCGCTCTTTTTCCAGCTGCGCATCGTCCGCCACGCCGGTGACGATAGCCGAGCCAGCACGCGCCCGGGCGCCAGATAGACTTGCGGTCAGTTGCACATCCCAAGAACGGCGAACTTCCCACGGCCTTACACTGAAGAGTGGCGACCAAACGGGTCACCGGCCAACTTGACGCGGAGTGACGACCGCGACACAACCCTGGTGTGGACAAGGCCATCCTGCTCGCACCCGGCGCGGAGGACAACGGCTTCGCGGTCATGTTGAGTGACTTGGTTCGGCAGAACCTCGAAGCAAAACCCCATAAAAGAGCTGATTTCGACAAGCTCTCGGGTGCCGTCGCCATCGTCGCCGAAGACGCAGAGGTCGCGATTACTTTGCGATTCGCGCTCGGCAAACTGACCGTTTACGATGGCATCGTCGGCATTCCTGATGTCACCATTCGCGGAACGTCCGACATCATCATGGCGCTCTCCAACATGCCTTCCACCACACCGCTTGGCTTGCCGATCGCCAAACGTGGCGACAAAGAAGCCCAAGCGCTCGTGTCGAGTGTCTTTCGCGCCTTGCGCACGGGGACGTTTCAGATCTATGGGGCCATGTTCAACACGTCATTGCTCATGCGTTTCTCCCGCGTGATGTCCATT
>JAYVXK010000705.1:0-5203 GCA_043785265.1 Myxococcales bacterium
CTCACGATCACACCGACCATCGCAGGCGACTACTCGATCATCTGCAACGAGTTCTGCGGAATTGGTCACCACACGATGACGGGAAAGATCATCGTCGTCGATGACACGCAGCCCACCGCCATGACGGAGAAATGAACATGGCCAACATTGCCATCACCCCGGACATCCTCATCACCCCTGGCACCGAAGCCCCCGAAGCGGATCGCGCGTCGCCCATCCCCACCAAGCCGAGGGGCAACCACAATGGTGCAGTGCGCACCTGCGACACCACCGGACTTCCGGTCTGCCTCGTCGCCCAGACATTCATCAAGCTCAACGCGGTCCTCGCCGTCGTGTTCCTGCTCGTCGGCGCCATCGCCGCGATTTTGCTCGCGCTCACACGCTGGCCTGCGGTGCACCTGTTGCCAGCCGAGTGGTACTACCGGATCCTCACGCTGCATGGTCTGAACATGCTCATCTTCTGGATGCTCTTCATGGAGGTCGCGATCCTCTACTTCGCGAGCACCGTCCTATTGAACTCGCGCCTCGCATCCAAGAAGACTGCGTGGGTGTCGTTCGGGTTGATGCTCGTGGGAGCTCTCATGGTCGACACCATGATCCTCATGGGCAAGGCCGACGTCCTCATGACTTCGTATGCGCCATTGCAAGGACATCCCCTGTTTTACCTGGGGATCATTCTCGTCGCGGTCGGCACTCTGGTCGCGGTGGTCAATTTTTTTGCGACAATCTACATCGCCAAGCGTGACAAGACTTACGTCGGCTCCGTGCCGCTCGTGGTGTTCGGCGCGATCTCTGCGGCCATCATCGCGGTCGTCACTCTGCTCCACGGCGCGGTCGTCATGATTCCGACCTTCCTATGGTCACTGGGCCTCATGAAGGCACCGGACGCCGCTTGGTACCGTCTCGTCTGGTGGGGTCTTGGCCACCAGTCGCAACAGGTGAACGTGACCGCGATGGTGAGCGTTTGGTACCTGCTCGCTGCGATTACAGTCGGCGCAAAGCCGCTGAATCAAGCGGTCTGCCGCGGCGCATTCGTGCTCTACATTCTCTTCATCAACCTCGCGTCGGCTCACCATCTGCTCGTTGATCCGGGAGTGAGCGCAGGGTGGAAGATTTGGAACACGTCGTACGCGATGTACCTCGCCGTGCTCGCGTCCATGATTCACGGGTACACAGTGCCCGCGTCGGTGGAGGTTGCGATGCGAAAGAAGGGACACCGCAAGGGCCTCTTCGGGTGGTTGGCCGCAGCACCGTGGAAGAACCCAGGGTTCTCCGCATTCTTCCTGTCGCTGGTCATCTTCGGATTCATCGGCGGCATCACGGGCGTCACACTGGGCACCGAGCAGATCAACATGACGGCTCACAACACGCTCCGCATTCCTGGCCACTTCCACGCGACCGTCGCTGGCGGGACATCTCTCGCGTTCATGGGGCTCGCCTACTATGTGGTGCCGCTCATTTTCCAGCGCGAGTACTACGCGAGAGGGCTCGCGCGCATCCAGCCCTACATCTTTGCGGCAGGCATCGTCTTGATGTCGATGGGCATGAGCTTCGCTGGCTCGTACGGAGTGCCGCGCCGCCACTGGGATGTCGAGTTCACAGGAGCGCAGTTCTCGGTTGGGTTCGATCCGTCAGCGACTCTCATGCTCGGTCTCTTGGGGATCGGCGGATGCGTCGCATTCGTCGGCCTGTTGACGTTCATCTTGCTCACCGTCACTGCCGTCTTCTTCGGCAAGTCGAATGCGGGCAAGCCCATGCAGGCTTGGTGAGGAGGCGATCATGAGCGACAAAAACAAAATCACAGACCTCACCGCTGACGAGGCGAAGACGCATGACGACGATCACAGCGCGCCGGGGACATTCGTCCTCGTGCTCATCTTGCTCGCCACGTTTGCCGTCTACTACTTCGCAAACTGGAAGGCCCTCGCGGACGTGTGGCACGTGCGTTGATGGCGATGAATGGTGGAGGCCGCCGTGTGGATGATCGAACGGTTGCAAAGATTCTTCGCGTCGTGGCGCTTTCCGGCGATCGTCTTGAGCGTCCTCGTGACGTTCAAGATCCTGCTCGTGACGGCGCTCCTCGTACCGCCTCCTCCCGGTCTGGAGAGTTTCGCCGAGGACTTCAAGACGTGGTGCTTCGGGTATGACCCAGCCACGGGCAAGATGCAGACAGCCTATGTGCTCGTGACTCTGGCAGAGCCGCTGGTGCTCGGCAGCATCATCGCCGCCATCTGGTGGAAGCCGCTCCGAACAGTCGTGCGCGAGAGCCCCTGGGCACTTCTTCCCTACCTCGGGACGGCCGCGGTGATCGTCGCGGGCGCGTTGCTCGGGCTGGTTGGCATGCGAGGCGAGGCACGCGCGGCCGAACTTCCGTTCCCCGCAGCGGCGATACGCACGTCGCTCGAGTCGCCACGAATGACGCTCACCGATCAGGAAGGTGAATCTGTGTCGATCGAGAGCGAGCGAGGTCGGGTCGTCGTCGTGACGGGTGTGTATGCGAGCTGCGGTTACACGTGTCCGATGATCCTCGGCCAGGCGAAGCGAGCGATCTCGGCGCTCAGCGAGCCAGAGCGCCGAGATGTACTCGTCGCCGCGATCACGCTCGATCCCGAACACGATGGGAAGGCCCAGCTCTTCGCCATGGCGAAGGCGCAACAGGTCGGCGCGCCGACATTCCATCTCCTCTGGGGCGAACCCCAGACTGTGAATGCGGCTCTGGACGACTTGTCGATCTCACGCAAACGCGATCCTGATACGGGTGTCATCGACCACGCCAACCTTTTCGTGTTGATCGATCGTCATGGGAAGATCGCGTACCGACTTTCGCTCGGTGCCCAACAGGAGGCGTGGCTCGTGGCTGCACTTCACGTCTTGGTCGCAGAGCGGAGCTGACGTGGTCGCCGCAGTCAGCCCGAGCGAAGTCGACGCTCGCGTCGAAGCGCCAGTCCGTGGCGACTCCATTTTGCGCGCATTCGACCGTGTGTTCGTAAAGCTGGACGGCGCGATCGACCGCGTGATCCCCGAGTCGCTCAATCCTCTCGCGCAGACCGGCGCCATCGCCAACACGACCTTCCTCATCGCGCTTGCGTCAGGCATCGTGCTGCTGCTCTGGTACACCGCGAGCATCCACGAGGCCTACTCGTCGATTCAATCGATGGGAGGTCGATCTCTTCCGGGGATCGTCCGCTCGGTCCACCGCTACAGCTCCGACGCATGCATGCTGCTGGTGATCATCCACTCGCTGAAGCTCTTCTTCGCGCGGCGATTCGGTGGAGCGCGCTGGCTTGCCTGGGTCACCGGCGGCTTTCTGGTCGCGACGCTGTGGCTCGTTGGGTGGCTGGGATATTGGCTGGTGTGGGACGAACGCTCGCGGCAGGTCGCGCTCGGCACAGCGCGGATGCTCGACGCACTTCCTGTCTTTGCCGATCCGCTTTCGCGCTCGTTTCTGACCGACGACAAAATCAGCTCGCTCTTGTTCTTCGTCGTCTTCTTCTTCCACATGCTCATTCCTCTCGCGATGGGAGTGGCGCTTTGGCTCCACATCACGCGGCTCTCGCGTCCGCACTTCTTGACGAAGTGGCGCATGACACTCTGGGTCTGCGTGTCGATCGCTCTCGTTTCCGTGCTGCTCCCCGCTGACCTCGCAGCGCCCGCTCACATGACCCAGGCGCCTGGCGCGTTCGCGATGGACGCCTGGTACCTGGCGCCGCTGGGTCTGACCGATCGGCTCGGCTCGGGCGCGTTGTGGGCGATCACTCTCGTCTCCGGCATCGCCTTCTATTCAATCCCGTGGACACTCGCGCGTAAGCGAGCGAGCGCGGCTGTGGTGATCGAATCGAAATGCAATGCATGCGAGAATTGTTACAAAGATTGTCCCTACGACGCGATCACGATGGTCCCTCGCACTGATGGGAAGGTCTTCCTGACGCAGGCGTTCGTGGATCCTTCCAAGTGCGTCAGTTGCGGGATCTGCGCCGGCTCATGCGATTCGGCGGGCGTGGGCTTGCCCTGGTTCGACGTGCTCGACAAGCGCGCCGAGATGGATCGTTTCGTCGCGGCCGCGTGCAAGCGCGACAGCCAAACGTTTGTGGCTTTTGTATGCACCTCCTCGGCGGGCGAGACGCTCGAGATCGATCCAGTCACCGCGCATTGTGCACTGTTGCCTGGGTACACGGTCATGCGTGTTCCGTGCGCTGGCTGGGTTCACGCGCTCACAGTCGAGCGCGCGATCCGACACGGCGCTGCGGGAGTTCTCATCGTCGCGTGCGGACCCGGGAGTAGTCGGTATCGCGAGGGGGGCAAGTGGACGGAGATGCGGATGGCGGGCGAGCGCGTGCCCAGCCTCAACCTCGACAAGGTCGACCCTGCGAAGGTGCGTGTGCTCGAACTCTTTCGCGGAGACGCGCGCCGGCTTTCGCGCGAGGCAGCAGCTTTTCGCAGTGCGACGACGCGCAGCGTGACGAGGCAAAAGCCCAGGCGATGGCTGGTGGGTGCGTCGATCGCAGTGGCGTTGACTGCGATGACCTGGGCCGCGAGTCGTGTCGGCTACGCGCTGCCCTCAGGCGACCAGCCTCAACTCGTGGTGTCGTTCAAGCACCCTGGACGGGTCTCCGAGACGTGCCGTGATCTCACCGAAGAGGAAAAGAACAAGACCCCACCTCACATGCGTCCTTCCCAAATCTGTGATCGCACGCGCGTGTCCGTACGCATGCGCGTCACGGTGGACGACCACGTCATCAGCGAACGCGCGTATGCGCCCGCTGGTCTCTGGGGAGACGGAAACAGTCTGGCCATCGAGCGCGTGCCCATCACGCCGGGGCGCCACGACGTGCGGGTTCAGATCGGCGACGGTCCCAACGCATCGGAGTACGGATTCGACAGCGCGCAGACCATCGACTTTGCCCCTCGCGCGATCAAGGTCGTCCGCTTCGACAAGACGACCGGTTTCGAGTGGCGCTGAGCAGAACGCGTCACTCGGGTCGGAGCGTTACCGATACGGGTTTCCGGCCAGATCATCGAGGTTGTGTGGCGCCGCGACGTCCGCGCCATCGGGGGGCAACGCAGAGGGCACGCACCCCGCTGCTTTGTCCGGATTGCGTCCGAGCACGACTGCAGCGCAGCGCCGGTCGAACCAGTCGATGTGCTCGAAGTGGTTCGTCTCGCGGAGCGCGCATGCTGCCGCGCAGTCTGGGATGTCGCGATG
>JAYVXK010000706.1:0-1505 GCA_043785265.1 Myxococcales bacterium
GAACATCGCCACGAGCCCGAGCGTAAAGAGGTAGTGAGCCTCGCCGCCAGCGGGTCCCGCCGCGAAGTCGATGCGTGGCAGAAACAGCCGCACGTTGTCGCCTAGTTTGAAGTGCAGACCAGTCCCAAGAAGAAAGTCTGCGCCCGTGATCACGCGGGATGTGCCCGTGACGTCCGCGATCGAGATGTTGCGATAACCGACTCCCAGATCCGCGAAGAGGCCGAATCCTTCTGGATTGGTCAACCAACCGCCGCGTACACCGAGCAACCATGCAGACACGCTTTTTGCGGACTGTTTCGATGCGCTGAAGAGCGTGAGGTCAAGGGCGATCGTTGCATAAATATGCTTGTAAAAGCGTGCGCCGACTTCGAGACCAAATCGCCCAGCGGGGCCAACGGGTTCGCCAACACTGCCGGCCATCAAAGTGAAACCACCACCGATGCCCCCCATCACACTCACGCCGAGATCGGCGTTTCGCGGCTTCGGGACTGTGGGCGCAGCTACTGGAGGGAGTTCATTCGCGTCGGGAGGTACGTCCGCTCGCGCCGCACCCGCGAGCGCAATCAGGGCGAGAGTTGCACACGTGGCGGTAGCGACACTCCTGCGCATGGGCGCGGGACGTTATCAGAAGCCAGGTCCGAGATCGTGTCCTGCGGTCGCGCTCGCCGTGGGGTGAGACGTCACGACCGGAGCTGTGTTCGTGGGTGGTGTCGTCGCACTCGGTGGTGTGGTCGCGCTTGGTGTGACGCTGGCGTGCGTGCCTGGATGAACCACCGTGTTGGTCGGTCGACCGTTCTTGATAGGCACTGCGCTCGTCAGGGGTTGCAAGGGTGGCGCATCGTTCGTCGGTACGACCACATTCGTGATCACAGGCGTCGCGGCTGCCTTGATCGGCATCTCTACGCTGGGCGGTGGATTGCCTTGCGCCGTCTCGTGCCCGCCCGCGATCTTGAGGACACCAAACACTCCAAGAGCAACGCCAATGACTGCGGCGCCAATTGCCGCAAAAATCAGCCCTTTTGAGCTCGACTTCGGCGGATTGGTCGACGACACGAAAGGTGGCGACGTTGCGTTGAAGCTGTTCGGCGGTGGCGGATTGCTCGCAGGGTAGTGCGCAGACTGCGAAGTCGCGTGATGCGGATATTGTCCCTGTTGTGCCTGCTGTTGGCCCACACCCGATGGCACTTGCGACATCGGATTGGTCGTCATCGGCAAACCGTAGGACCCAGGCGTGGGTAGCGAACTCATCGGACCACGTCGCACGCTCACCCCACAGGCATAGGCGAGCGCGTCGGCCAACTCAGTCGCAGTGGCGTAACGCTGATTCGGATCGCGATCGAGGGCACGCGCAAACCACGAATCGAATGCCATCGGCAGGCCCTGCAACGTCTGCGACGGAACGGGCACCGGAGCCGTGCAGATTTTCACGAGCAGATCACCGAGAGACTCACCATCGAACGGCAGCTTGCCCGTGATGCACTTGAAGACGATGACACCCATCGACC
>JAYVXK010000707.1:0-5202 GCA_043785265.1 Myxococcales bacterium
CGCGCTCGCCTCCGGCCTCATCCCGGACGCAGATCCCTCCACGAACCTCGTCCCATCCACGGAGCCGACCCGCGACGTGCCCATCGACTGGGAGGCCCTTGAAGACGCGTTCGAAAACAACGCGCCCGAGGTCCACAGCTACCTCCACCTCGTCACTGGAGAGGTGCTTCGCGTCGTCGACGGCGTGGCCGACCCCCAGATGCACGTGCGGATTGCCTCTGATGGCAACTACTTGCGCGTCGATCCGGTGAGCTCGCGCGAGCAATACCGATGGATGGAGCGCTTCATTCCATTGGTCGAGGCAGACGAACTGCGCGGCAAGCTCGGTCAAGCGATCGACGGAAAAGGCGCATTTCGCCGCTTCAAAGACGTGCTCATGTCGTATGCAGAGGACCGCGAGAAGTGGTTCACTTTCCGCAGCGAGCGCCTGCGCACCTTCATGGAAGCGTGGCTCACGGCTCACGCCATCCATGCCACGGTACGACCCACCTGGAACGACGACGCCCCCGACAGCGAGCTTGTTCCTGAGAGCGCGTCGCCGTCCACCACAGCACTCGAAGGCGCCGACGGTCCCAAGTCGAATGGCCGACGCGCCCGCAACGCAGACGCGAGCCGACAGCAATTGCGTGAGTTGGCAGACACGCTTGGTCCGCGCGATCTCGACACACTGGTCACGTTCGCAGAATTCTTGAAAGCGCGGCGCGCTGCACGCGGGTTCGCGCACCACACGGAGCATCTACGCGAGGAGCGCGAAGCATCGCGCAAGACGCTCGAGACCCGCGGCGAAGAGGCATGAAGTCGATCGGATGGGTCTCGTTGATGCTGGCAACGACTCTCGCGTCACTCGTGCACGCCGAGCCCAATCCGCCTCAAAATAAGCCGATTTTCGTCACGGCCGATCGCGTCGCCGCTCGCTACTACGCGCCCGAGACGGGTGGCGCCTCACGCCCGCGGTTTCTCACTCAACGCACTCTCGCGTTCGAAGCGCGACTCATCTCGCTGGGGCAAGAGGGTGACCTCGCTTATCAGGATCGTCACGTTCGCACCGCGATCGATCTGCACATCGGTCGAGACCTTCTCGCGGAGCTGCCTCTCGAACATGAACCAGACATGCCCACGCTGACCCGCATCTCAGCTGCGTTACGGCAAGCACTGATCGATCGCATCGGCGAAGAAGGTCTTGCGCAGGCGGCGGCCGCAGAAGGCATTGGTGCGGCGGAAATCGATGAGTTCTTCCGTCGCGACGCGCGAGCTGCGATCTACGTCGACCGCGCGATCACACCGCTGCTCTACCCTTCGGAAAATCAGCTGCGAGATGTGTTTCGCACGACGGCCAATCCCTATCGCGACCGCGTATTTGGAGACGTGCGAGAAGGTCTGTCGCGGTGGCTCGTGGCCGAACGGGTGCGCGCTGCAGAGCAGAGTTACTTGCAGACCGCGCGATCCCGCGTGGTGCTGACGTATCTCGTGAGCGACTAATGCCGCGAGTTCGACTTTCCTAGTCTCGTTTGGCTACAGCGTTGCTCATCGTTCGCATTGGCGGCGGCAAATGGCCGGTATCGTTGTAGGAGGCGAGTCGCGTCTCTCCGTTCGGGAGCACGCTCACTTCAGTGATTCCGCAGTGCAGAGACTGCATCTTCACCCAGACGCGGGGTGATACGTCGAGCGCGAGGCACACGAAAAAGCGGATGATGTTGCCGTGGCACACGATGACGTCGGTGCGGTGCGTGCGCGATGGCCTAAAGAATCTCTCGAACGCCCGGTCGGCGCGCGCGCGGTCCTCGCGAATTTGGGCGGCATCGAGCCTCAGTTTGAGCGAGGCAGGAAGTGGCGTTGGCATGCACTCGCACAAAAGCGTGCTGTGCATGACCTTCACGCCAGTGACGCTCTCCGAAATGATTGCGGCCGTCTCTTTGGCGCGAATCAATGTGCTCGACACCATTCCGTCGACTCGCAGCCCTGCGAGAGCACGTCCCGTTACGGCGGCTTGTTTTCGCCCCAACGCCGTAAGTTCTCCGTTTCCGCGTTCTTGATACTGACCGTGCCTGATGAGCAGGACTCGGCGAATGGGAATGGGCATGTGACCTCGAACGAATGCTCGTCGCCTTTACGCCACCACCCCGCGACAAGTACAGTCGCTTTTTCGCATGAGCGCCGAAGGCAGCCGAAAAGTCGTGATCGCCGCGCTCGCGGGCAATCTCGCGATCACCACGTGCAAGTTCACTGCTGCGTGGTTCTCGGGATCAACCGCGACGATGGCAGAAGCAGTGCACTCGCTTGCGGACTCCGGCAATCAAGCGCTGTTGCTCGTCGGCATGCGACTCGCGGTGCGCGCAGCCGACGCTCGATACCCATTCGGTCGCGCGTCGGAGCTCTACTTCTGGCCGTTCGTGGTCGCTCTCATGCTCTTTTCGTTGGGCGGCGCATTTGGCGTCTATGAGGGCATTCGTCATCTCGTGAGCGGTGAAGAACCACTGCGCACGTTCGACATCACGCTCGGCGGCTCGCATCTGATTTTTTCGTCGAACGTTCTCAACTATGCAGTGCTAGGTGCGTCGGTGTTCTTCGAGTCGATGTCGTTCCGCGTCGCCATGCGCGAGTTTCGCAAGACGTCGAAGGGCAAACCGCTCTTTCGCGCGTTCATGGAGGCGCGCGATCCGACAGTGCCTCTCGTCCTCGCAGAAGACAGCACTGCGCTCGTCGGGTTGTCGCTCGCACTCACCGCCGTCGTCCTTCGTGGCATCACCGGAGTCGGGACGTGGGACGCTCTCGGGAGTCTGCTCATTGGGCTCCTTTTGGCTGCGGTCGCGGTGGCTCTCGCGTCTGTGACTCACGGCTTGCTCATCGGAAAAGCAGCCTCGCTGGACGATCAAGCCCGCGCGTTGAAAATCACCGAGGCCACCGAAGGCGTCGAGCGCGTCACGCAAATTTTGAGTCTGCATCTCGGACCCGATGTCATCATCCTGGCGTTGAAGGTCGCCTTTGCGGAAGGCACGAAGGTGGAGCGCGTGGAGGAGATCACCAACGGCATCGAGAAGCGCATTCGCGAGAAGATGCCGCGCATGCGCAAGATCTTCATCGAGGTCGACGCACATGGCGACGGCCGCAATGTCGAGGAGGCGCGCAGACTGATCGCCGCTCTCAGTGCTGACGAAGCATGATCATCTCTCCCCGCGTGGTCGCGCTCGGTGCTGTAGGGCTCGCTGTAGTGGTGACGCTTTTTCCCGCACGAAAACCGGCACACCGCGCGATCGCGACGACGGCGCCACACGTGCGAGTGGGTCTGGTGTTCGACGTCGGCGGGCGAGGTGACAAGAGCTTCAACGACTCCGCGTATGACGGGCTGCTACGCGCAGAAACTGAACTCGGCGCGGAGATTTCTTTTTTGGAGCCAACGGGTGCAGAGGATCGTGAAGCCGCGCTTCGGTTGTTCGCCGCACGCAAAATGGATCTCGTCATTGGCGTTGGTTTCATCTTCTCGAGCGACATCGATCTCGTGGCGCAGGCTTATCCGAATGTGTCTTTTGCGTGTGTGGACTACTCACCTTCTTTTGATCGTCCGATCCCGGCCAATGTCGTGGGCCTCGATTTCCGCGAAGAAGAAGGCTCGTTTCTCGTCGGCGGGGTCGCGGGCAAACTCACGAAGACTGGGCATGTCGGCTTCGTCGGCGGCATGACCATCCCGCTCATTCGCAAGTTCGAGGCAGGCTACGAAGCGGGCATGAAGGCCACGTGCAATACGTGTATTTTGCACAGTGCGTATGCGGGCGCGTCTCCAGACGCTTTCAAAGATCCCGCCAAAGGCAAGCTGCTCGCGGCTGCGCAAATCGCCCAAGGCGCCGATGTGATTTTTCATGCGGCGGGCTCGACCGGACACGGCGTGTTCGAGGCCGCGCGGGAAGGGCACGTTTTGGCCATCGGCGTCGACTCCGATCAACACGACGAAATGCCCACTGTGGTCGCGACCAGCATGATCAAACGCGTGGACGTTGCCGTGTTCGACGCGATCAAAGAACAGAGCGAGCATCGCTTCGTTGGCGGGCGAGTCATCGCTCTCGGCATCGGCGATCAAGGCGTCGACTATGTGCACGACGGCCCGCATGCCGCGCTCCTCAGCTCGGATCTCAAGGCGTCGATCGAAGTGCTGCGCCAAGACGTGCTCTTGGGCCGAGTGAAGGTGCCTAGCCAGTGAAGGTCGCGCTTCGCGTGATCGGCGCGCTGATCTTGCTGTGGCCGGTGATCCCGCCCCTTCTCCACGCGATCGGCGCGCACAGTCTCGCGACGGCGATCGAGTGGCCGTGGTCGCTCACGTGTCATCGATTGCCTGAGCGCACCGTGTCGATCTTCGGCAGCAAAATGCCCATGTGCTCGCGATGCATGGGACTCGACACTGGGTTCGGGGCTGGACTGATCGTGGGCGCGCCGTATCGAGGACCGAAATGGCTTTGGGTGTCGGTGGGCGTCGCGACTGTGTTGATGTTGATCGAGATTCAGACGCAAGAGAGCGGATTGCATCCCTTGTGGCATGTGACCCGCGCGATCACAGGCGCGCTGCTCGCCTATCCCGTGGGCGCTGCCATCAGCGCGATCTCCAATCGCCCTAAAATGCAGGTCTAGCGCGTGCGAACCGAGTCGGGCGGCAGACCGAGCACGCGCGCCACGAACTCTGTCTTCGACGCCGTGTAGCGCTCGCGGTGGTCGCGAAATTTTTCTGCGAGCGAGCGCTTGAGCGACTCGTACTCGTGCGCGAGATCGTCGTGGCGACGAAGCTTGTCGCGAAAGTCCAAGTAGCCGTTCCACAGATCGCCGCGATGCACGACCACGTGCAGGTGATGCGTGCGCACGTCGTGATCGAGCTTGCGCAAGAAACGGCGATCCTCGATCGCGTCGTTCACGTCCTCGGGAAAGTCCCACCCGTCAGCGACGAGCATCGCTGCGCACGCGTCAGCATCCACGAGCGACGCAGTTCCGACGAGCAGATCGATCACGGGCTTTGCGGACAAGCCGCGCACGGATGTCGAGCCGATGTGTTCGATCGCGATCGCACGATCGCCCAACAAAAAGGCCACGCGCGCGCGTGCGGTCTCGAACTTGTGAGGCCACGACGGGTCATAGGGGATGACGACGATCTCATCGCTCATGCGTTCGGCCATCGTAATTCGATCAGAGCTGAATGCGATAACCGAACGTCAGCCCGACCTC
>JAYVXK010000708.1:0-1505 GCA_043785265.1 Myxococcales bacterium
ATGTGCTGCACTGGGGTGGCCCGATGACCGAACGCGCCACCACACCACGCATCAGTCTCTCGTACACGTTGAGTCCGACTCAAACGCAAACGCCGATGCCAGCGATGCCAACATTCGAGCAGCGCATCGACCTTCTCGCAGACATGATCGGAACCTACGGCGCTCACGAAGGCGCCGCGCTCGACTCTGCTCGCCAGTGGGCCGTCTTGAATCGAACGATGCGTTCACTTGGCACCGCACGCCGTTAACTTCACTTCCAACACGCAGCCTTCATACGATTTGATTCGTACCGGCCCTCGTGTCGGTCGCTGGAGGTTTTGCCATGTTGCTCCTACCGAGAAATCAACGCACTTCGATGCGCCACGCGGTTCAGTTGCCCTGCCAGGTCGTTCGCGAGAGGGATTTTAGCCTCCTCGGTGACCGAACTCTGGATTTGTCACCCGATGGCATGCTCGTGCGCTCGGAGCGCGAGGTGAACATCGGCGACAAGATCATCGTGAGCTTCAAAGCGCCTACCGAACTCGAACTCTGGTTCGACACCGAGGCCACTGTGCGTCGCGTGGAGCAGGGTCGTCGACCGCGAGACAAGGGCCGCGCCATTGGTCTCGAGTTTGGTCCCCTCTCTCAAGTCGCTCGCTTGATCCTTCGTGGGAGCTTGCGACGCGTTCCGCCGCCCCTTCCCCGTCGCGATCGTCGCATCGACTACGCCGCTACGATCGCCGCCATTTGAGCCTCGCCTAGAGCCTGCGGGCGATTTTCGCCCGTAGAAAGAACTTTTCCTCCGCCAAGGCGTCCTAACGCCTACCGCGCGCTCCCGGTTGGCGGGCCAAGCGTGTCGGCGGAGTGGCGAACATGCTCGTATCCAGCTGGCTGCGTATTCCACGTATTCGTCGCGGTCTTGCCGCGGCAGCTGTCGTCCTCGCGACGGGTGGTCTCGTTCTCTATCGCGCTCCGACGAGTGCCGCACTTGGCACCCAAGCTCCTCTGATTTTCGATGGCGTCAACGGCGTCAAGTTCAGCGGACCCGGCGCGCATGGCATTGTCGCGCTCAGTCACACCCATGTTCTCGCCAACGGCGCGCAAGACCTCTACGCCGAAGTGCGAATGAGCGCAGACAAGGGGAGCGACAACGTGCGCGCCCCGCTCGCCCTCGCCGTCGTGCTCGATACGAGCGGCTCGATGGGCGGCGACAAGATCGAAGAAGCCAAGAACGCGGTCATCCAACTCGTTCGCGACATGCGCGACGACGACCAAATCGCAGTGGTGCGTTACTCGGATGACGCGACGGTGCTCCAACACATGGCGCGCGTAGGAGACGTTCGTGGGGATGTGATCTCTCGCGTGAGGCAGATCGAAGCAGGCGGCGGCACAGCCATCCCTCTCGGTTTGTCAGCCGGTCTCGAAGCGCTCGGAGACACCGGCAACGGTCGCGTGCAGCACATCGTGCTCGTCAGCGACGGACTCGACTCGACACGCGCGCAGGCTGAATTACTGGCTCAAAAGAG
>JAYVXK010000709.1:0-5194 GCA_043785265.1 Myxococcales bacterium
GCCGAGAGCGCGCAGCTCGTCGCGGAAGTCGTCGAGCCACTGCATGAAGATGTTGGCGACCTCGGGATCGAACTGCGATCCGGAGCAACGCTCGATCTCCCCCACGGCCACGTCGTGCGGGAGCGCACGGCGATAGGCTCGGTCGCTGGTCATGGCGTCGTAGGTGTCCGCGACTGCGATGATGCGCGCCATGATCGGGACGCCATTTCCCTTGAGCCCCAGCGGGTAGCCACGCCCATCCCAACGCTCATGATGCAGGTGCACCCCCGGCACGAGGGGATGCAAGAACTTGATCGGTTCGAGGATGTCGCGCCCAAACCCAGGGTGCTTCTTGAAGACTTCGTATTCGTCTTGCGTGAGCTTTCCTGGCTTGTTGAGATTCATCACGCAGCCGATCTTGCCGATGTCGTGCATCAGCGCGCTCTGCCGCACGATCTCGATATCGCGCTCGTTCATGCCGAGGCGCTTCGCGAGATAGGTCGCGTAGATCGCGACGCGACTCGAGTGCCCCGCTGTGTAGCGGTCCATTTTGTCGATCGCTTTGGCGAGCCCTTCGATCGTCTGCTGAAACGTCGCCAAAAGGTCTTGATAGAGCTTGGCGTTTTCGATCGCCGCCGCTGCACGCGAACCGACGATGCTGAGCAACTTTCGCTGGCCTTCGTCGAAGCGTTTGCTCTTGGAGAACGACACCCCCGCGATGAACCCAAGTGTGCGCGACTGCATCTTGAGTGGAACCGCCACCATCGAAATCGGCGGCATGTCTGGCTGCTTTGCAAAAAAGCGCGTCAGTCGCGGGCCGTGCTCCAGGAGAGGAATGTCGCCTTCGAAAAAGTCGATGAAGGCATGTGGATCGAGCTGTCCGAGGTCCACGCCATCCGGAACACTCGAATGATCTTCTTTGGTGTGAAGACGTTGTCGCTCGAAGAAGGAGCCGTCACCGGCGTCCAGCCAGGTCGACACGAGATCGCTGTCGATCTCACTGAGAGCGGCATCACCGAGCGCTTGGAGAACTTCTTCGAGTGAGAGGCTCGCTTGGATCGCTTCGCTCACCTTGTACAGAGACAGCGCCTCACGAAGCCGCAGATTTTCTGCCGTTAATCGCTGTTTTTCGATGCCACGCTGAACGACATGAATCACCTCTTCGACTTTGAAGGGCTTGAGAATGTAGTCGTACGCTCCGCGTTTCATCGCATCGATCGCGGTCTCGACCGTACCGAAGCCCGTCATGATCACCGTGAGCGAGTTCGGTGCGGCGCGTGTGATCTGCTCGAGGAGCTCGATCCCACCCATGCGCGGCATCTTGAGATCGCTGATGATGATGTCGTAAGGCGTCGTGTGCAGCTCGTTCAGCGCAGCGGCGCCGTCTTCTGCGGTGCGAACGATGAAGCCTTCCATGCCGAGAAAGTCAGCGAGGATGTCGCGGATGAACTTCTCGTCGTCGACGATGAGAACGCGCGGTCTTTCGTCCGTCGGCGGAGCCGCAGCAACCATGGGCGAGAGAAGTGTAGCAGATGATGCGACACGATTGACCGAACCTTTTGGATTCGCATCACAGGCCGCATAACGAGCCACATGGTTGCAGCGCGTTCGCAGGCGTGCGAGCAAAGACTCATGGCGGCTCCTCGGCTCGTTTTCTCGGAGCGCGCACGTCTGGACGGCCTGCCCGGCGGTGTCAGCGACGCCCCTTCGATGCGTCCTTGGCTACCATGGCTCGGCGTGGCCTATGGCGTGTTGGGGCTTCTTGGAGTGGGCGGCTGCTGGGCGTTCGGGCGCAACGCATTCACCACCGAGGCATGGCTGGGGACGTCGGGTGTCGAGGCTGTCGTCTCGTCAGTCTTGCTTGGTGCCGCGTCCGCGGGTTTGGTCATCATCTTCTCACGCAGACTCGCAAGTCACACGCGATGGGCGCGCGCGCTGCACGACAAACTTCGTCCCTTCGTGCGGGGTGAAGGAACGATCGTTCTGTTCACGATGGCCGCCGGGAGCGGTCTCTGCGAAGAACTCTTCTTTCGCGCGTTCCTCGGTCGCACGATCGGCATCGTTTTGGCGGCGATCGCGTTCGGCGCGCTCCATCAAGTGCGCGGCAGGGGTCGGTGGGGTTGGATGCTCAGCGCCGCAGCTCTCAGCGCGTGGCTGTCGGTCCTGTTCGCGATGACGGGTCAACTCATCGGACCGATCATCGCGCATGTGATGATCAACGCGGTGAACCTGCGTCATCTTCGCGACCACGACGTCGCGCCCAAGTCGCGCAAGCTTGGCGGTCTCCTCGCGGGCACGACACCCAGCGCGTGATCCCGTCGCCTGCGGCAAGCATTGGCACATCTCCTGTGGCTATTTTAAGCCAGATACGCATTTCGCGAGCGGCACGCGGCTTGCGAAAGGGAGGGCATGAATTCTTCTGTCTTTTCGTTTCGTCATCTTGGGGTCGCACTGCTGACGAGCTTCGGAATCGCCGCGGTCGTTCACTGCGGAGGCGCCGTCAGCGAGGCCCCCGCCTGTCCTGCGCAACTCACCGGCGCGTGCGTCAGCGGAGACTTTTGCTCCGAACAGACCACCAACTCGTGTGGCAGCGCAGTTGCGGTGAACTGTCACTGCGACTCGAAAGGGTGGACGTGCGACGCGCCTCCCACTTGCAAACCACGGCAATGCGGACCCAACGGGGTGTTTCAGGGCGAATCCTGCAGCGCAAAAGGCGCAACGTGCAACACGTTCGTCGCGTGCGCAGGTGGCGGCTTCAAGGGACCGGGCACGGTCACCTGCACGTGCGACGGTCAAGCGTGGCAATGCCCAGACATCGCCTGTCCACCTCCCCCGCAGTCATGTCCGCCACCTGGAGCGCTTCATGGCGGTGAGCCTTGTTACAACAGCCAAACCAAAGACATGATCTGCAAGAGCGGACCTGCGTATTACGACTGCGACCACAACATCGAAGGCTATTCGGATTGTTCGTGTCAGCCGACGTCGTCTGGTTCTCGTTGGATGTGCGTGAACATTGGCATGCCCATGTGCGACGACGCCGGCCCGCCCTCTTCCGACGCGAGTTGGGTGGACGCGAGTTGGGCGGACGCGAGTTGGACGGACTCCGGCAAGTAGCGTTATTTTCGGCTCGAAAATAGGCCTGCAGCTTCATCGAGTGTGCGCACGAGTTCGCTCGTCATCGCGCGCACGGCGCTGATCGCTCCCTCGAGTTGCGCGGTCGACGTGGCGTGCGCTTTCTCGTAGCGCTCGTTCTTCGCCTCGAGCTGAATTTGCATTTGCACGATTTGAAAAGTGAGATCCTCTTCGATTGTGCGCGCGCGATCTTCTTCGGTCGCGATGGCTGTGACCTCCCACAGGTTGGTGCCGCGCGCACTGACCGGCCCGGCGAGGTCGAGTTCGTCTCTGCGCTCGCGGAGCGCGGTCATGTGCGCACGTTCACGAGAGCGATCGCGTCCGAGCACGTCGATAGCGGTGCCAAGATTTTTGCGAAATTCGCGCGCGTGAGTGTCGCCCGCATCCACCCGCGCCTGAAGCTCTGCCACCGATCGGGACGCCCGATCGATGTTCGCCACGAGTCGCTCAGCGTGAGCGACGAGGTCTTCAGCGCGCGCGACGTTGTCTGCAGGTCGGCCACGTTTGCGTGCATGCTCGATGGAGACGCGCGCCTCCATGATGGCAGCGCTCCATCGCGAGGCCATCTCACTGGTCTGCAATCGCCCTAGATTTGCGGTCTCGCGTGGAGGCGGCTCGGGGAGAGTCTCTTCGAGTGTGGCGAGCGGTTCTTGACGGCCTTTGCCTCCGCTCGAGACCGCTGGCTTGCCGTCGTACTTGCGCAGCGCTTCGGTGAGCGCATCCTCTACGGCGAATGCATCAGCGGGTCGGTCGGCCGGATTTTTTGCGAGCATCGACAAGACGAGCGACTCGATCTCGGGCGGAACATTTTGCGTCCGTTGCGAGAGCGGAATGGGCGGCATCGTGAGCGGCTTGAGCAGAAGCTCTGCTTGAGTCTTGCCGTCGTAGGGGAGTTTGCCGCAGATCATTTCATAGAGGACGACACCCAGTGCATAGAGGTCGGCGCGACCATCCACGCGGGCTCCCTCGACGACTTCTGGTGCGATGTATCCGGGTGTTCCAAACATCTGTTCGGAGAACGTCAGTGCTGGCGCGTCGAGAATTTTTGCGATGCCAAAGTCCGTGAGCTTGACCCGATCGATTTCTTCGGAGGTGCGTCGCGTATCATCGTCCGACGCGAGCACGAGAATGTTCTCGGGCTTCAGATCGCGGTGAATCACGCCGGCTTCGTGCGCACGCGCGAGAGCGCTCGCGATCTGTTTGGCCATCCGCGCCGCGCGATCCCATGGCAGCGTGCCGCGATGGATCGTCGAGAGGAGCGTCTCGCCCTCTGCATATTCCATCACCAAAAAAGCCATGCCGTCGATTTCGCCAAAGTCGGTGATCTCGACGATGTTGGGATGGTTGATGCGATTGACCGCTCTGGCCTCGCGCAAGAAACGCTCTCGATGATTGGGATCCAGCGTCAGATCTTGCCGCAAGATTTTGATCGCGTTCATGCGTTCGATCATCACGTGGCGCGCGAGATACACGATGCTCATCCCGCCCTGACCGAGCTTCTTCACGAGCCGATAGCGTGAGGCGATCGTGCGTCCGAGAAACGGATCGGTGGAAGCCACGAGCGGTTTTCCGTCGAGCGGACAAAACGCCGCCTCGTCGGGATACAGCTCGGAGCACTGCGTGCAGATGCGCATGCCATACCGTTCTACCAGCTTCGTTTCCGGCGCGCGCCAGGCAAGCGTCCGCTACACGGCAACCGGTCCACCAAAGAGACCGAAGAAGCGGAGCACCCAGATCATCAGTTCGAGCGAGAGCGCGAGGACGAGCGCGCGAACCATCCACACACCCACGAACCCGTGACCGAGCGCGTAGAGATTGCCATCGCGACCCACGACGATCACCGCGCGAATCGCGAGCGCACCGAGCACGATCACGAAGAGCGGTGCGCTCGCGATTCGCGCGGTGATCGTGGTGGGTCGTGATGGCAATCTTTATGCGCTGGGTCACAGGTTCGTGGGCGTGTGGATGGTTCGCGCGCTCGTCCTCGCGCTCTCGCTCGAACTGATCATCTGGGTGCTCCGCTTCTTCGGTCTCTTTGGTGGACCGGTTGCCGTGTAGCGGACGCTTGCCTGGCGCGCGCCGG
>JAYVXK010000710.1:0-1501 GCA_043785265.1 Myxococcales bacterium
GCGAGAGTCGCCGGTGGCGCGTCCACCGATTCGACCGCTGGCTTGACGTTCGGTTGGTCCTCCCCGCGTTGCATCGCAGCGAGCAATGCATCTCTCTTGTCGCGCGCATCGTCGGCGAACAGATCGCGCATCACCGCTGCGAGGTCTTGGTCACTCGCTTTTGCCGCGCGCAACGCCGCAGCCACTTCGCGCGCATTATTTGGCCTATTTTCAGGTGATTTGTGGACGAGCGTGTGTTGCAACATGCAAATGTCGCTCGGGGCGTCGCGGAGTTTTGGTGCCTCGCTGGTGGCCATGCGTCGCATGATCTCGAGCTCCGACACGTCGCCCCACATCGGCTCGCCGCTCATCACTTCGTAGAGGAGCGATCCAACCGCGTAGAGATCACTGCGACGATCGACGGGCTCTCCCATGGCTTGCTCGGGCGCCATGTAGGCCATCTTGCCTTTGACTTCGCCGGCGCGCGTGAGGCCCGTCTTGGCATCGATTTTCGCGACGCCAAAGTCGAGCAGCTTCACGTGGCCATCATAAGAAACCATCACGTTGCTCGGAGTGATGTCGCGGTGGACCAGCGAGAGTGGGTTGCCCTGCAGATCTTTTAGTTCGTGCGCGGCGTGAAGCGCTTCGCAGACGTGCTCCAAAATCTCGAGCCCGATCGCCGGATCGAGCGGTTTTTTGCGCCGTTTGGAGCGCTCGAGGATCGCGGTGAGTGTTTCGCCTTCGACATATTCCATCGCGAGAAACAGCTCGCCCTCTGATTCACCGAAAGCAAACGTGTGCACGACGTTTGGGTGCGACAGGAGCGCGGCGAGGCGTGCCTCTCGGAGAAACATCTCGGTGTGGCGCGGGTCTTTGGCGACCTCTGCGCGCATGCGTTTGAGTGCAACCACGCGTTCGAAGCCGCCGTCGCCTCTTTCGAGCGCGACTTCGACCCGACCCATGCCACCCTCGCCAATGGGCATCAGCGATCGGTAGCGCGCCTTGAGCGCATGCTGTTTCTGATCGCCGCCAGTGTCCATCAAGGCCGATCGTAGTCTACCCTTAAGACGTCCCTTTGGCCGCGCCCTTCAAACTTGCCGCTCTCGTCGTCGTTGCAGTCGCGGCGACAGGTCTTGCGATCGCGTGCTTGCCCGATCTCGTGGTGCTCCCGCCACCGCCTCCGAAGTGCGGGGACGGCGTCGTCGACCTCGATCAGCTAGAAATGTGCGACCCCGGAGACGCGGGGCCTGCGGGCGCGGGCTGCACCGTGGACTGCACGATCGATTGTGACGGAGGGTTCGTCGATCCAAAGTCGGGCCATTGCTACTACTGGGGAACATCAGCCACATCGAAGGACTTCGCAGAACACTACTGCGGAGCGCCATCGTCGAAGACTCATGTGGTGACGTTCGCGAGCGTGGATGAACTCGCTCTCGTGGCGGCGCAAGCGCAAGGCCCGAAGATGCGAGGTGCACCTGATGCGGCTGCAGGTTTTACCGCGTGGAGCGCCTTGCAACTCGCG
>JAYVXK010000711.1:0-1499 GCA_043785265.1 Myxococcales bacterium
GCGCTGTCGAGCACGAGCCTCAAGTTCCGCAAGAAGGGATCCATCGATCCGAATGTCATGGGCGACGCAAGCGGAACGGCAGCAGCCCCGCAGAGCACCGCACCGAGGAGCGCGGAGACGAACGCAGGCCCCGTAGGCATCAGCAAGACCACGCGATCGCCGTGCACCACGCCTCGTGTGCGAAACAGCACCGACCACTGGTGCGCCTCCGCGAGCAGCGCGCGGGCCGAGAGCTGCGGTTGTCCCTTCGTGGAGTGGAAGGTGAACAGCTCGGCGTCGGCCCGTGCCGCAGCTTCGAGCGCGGCGACGATGGTGTCATTCGACGGAAGTGACGCAACGGGACTCTCGAGCTGCGCGATCACCTGACGAATCTCCCCCACGCGGAAGACCGTAGCGATGACAAATGTCATCTCGGCATTGCGCGGCACGCCTCATGCTCTACGGGTTGACGATTATCATCTGCGGAAGGACGCCCGACATTGAGCAACATGATTTTCTCGCTCACCGGAACTGACGTCGCTTGCTCGTTGTGTCCAATCGGTGCCGCCTCGCAAGGGAGCACGGGCAAGTGCCCCATGGTGGACCGGCGCCGCGCTGCAGGGAGTTCGCTGTTCACGGCCGGCTCGCTCGCGGAGACGGTCTATTATGTCAAGCATGGGGCAGTCGCCCTCTCGCGGGGCTCTACCGAGAAGCATGGAGAGGACGCCCCCTACGCAGTCAGACGCGCGGGCTCGCTCATCGGGCTCGAAGCGATCTTGCAATCCACTTACGTCGACTCGGCGCGAGCCGTCACTGACGTCACCATCTGCGGCACGAGCCGTCAGCAAATGCTCGTGTGTCTCGAGCAATTGGGCACCGCACGCGTCGTGCTCGACTGCATCCTCGCGACGATCGTGGGCGACAACGCAGGGCGAGCGACGACGGACGGCAATGCTCCGCAACGAGTCGCGCGCTGGTTGCTCGACTCGTCGAAGCAGAAACGCCTCCCTCGCTCGATCTTGGCTGGGCTCCTGGGGATGAAACCCGAGACGCTATCTCGCGCGCTCGCGGCGATCGCTCGCACGGGCTGCATCCACCGCACGCGCACCCGCATCGACGTTCGCGACGCGGCGCGCCTCGAAGCCATCGCAAACGGCGCCACTCTCGCAGCGTGAGGGTTAGGCGTCGCGACGGGTGTCGATCGCGCGGACACGCCGATCGACGCGAAACACGTAGGCGAGCAACCCAGCGTTCACGGCGAAGAGAACGGCGGACGCGACAGTCGCTGGAATCGCGAGATCGCGTTTGTCCGTCAGCAGTCCCTCGAGCGACGCGCTCAGGAGCCAAAGCTGAAGCACCACCCCAACGCCGACGAGAACCACGACGACCGTGAAGATGGACATCGCTTGCTTTCGCGCATCGATCGTCACGTCTCTACTCCGGTCGCGTAGACCTCGCCGTCCTTCACGGTCAGTGTGATGCGCGGCAGTGGTCGCTCGGGCGGACCCTCGAGTGGCTGG
>JAYVXK010000712.1:0-5184 GCA_043785265.1 Myxococcales bacterium
TGCTCGGTGGCGAGGACGAAATCGACGACCCCGATGCAGAGGAATCGAACGCGCTCGATGACGCGACTGGCGAAGACGACCCGATCGAGGACGAGGACTTTGGCGACGAAGAGTCGACTGCCATTGGAGATGACGCAGAAGGTCTTGGCGATCCGACGGATGACGTCGCGAGCTTCGACGGCGACAGCGAGCCTTTCACCGAAGGCGACGACGCACCAGGCATTGGCGGCGAAGAATATGGGCTGGATGAAGTCGATCAGAACCCAGCCATGAACGACGGCGGCGAAGAGGGTTTGGAAGAAGAAGACGAAGCACTGCGAGCCGAAGATCTGCCACCACTCGACGCGGACGACGAAGCCGAACAGTCAGAGGACGGTTTTTTCGAGCGACTGGACGTGCGCGAGGGCCTGTTGTGGGAGACCCCTCCGTGGGAGCTGGTGCTCGCGCATCCCATCGACGGCGTGACGGCTCTCGCGGCGGGTGACGCCGGCGCGTACGTGTTCGCGCGCAAGTTGATTTGGTTGAGCGAGCGGGGGCAAGTCCGTGCCCTGCCAGCACGCGGCCTCGGTGGGAGCGTGCTCGAACTCGTCGCGTCCACAGGGCTGATCGACGCCGTGAGCGAAGGAGGTCGAGTGGTGCGCTCCACAGACGATGGCGCATCGTTTGCGGCGCTCGACGAGATGCGAAGTACGCCTCGCCCGAGCGTGCCGGGTGAACCGACTGCACACTTCGAAGAAGAGAGCGGACGGTCGCTCGTGATCGTAAACGATCGCATCGTCGCCGATGTGTCCAACGACGCAGACATCGACGGCGATGAGGCGCGGATCTTGGTCATCGATCAGCGTGCAGGTTTGGTGTGGATTGCAACGCGCGTCGCTGTGCTTGCGTATCGCAGTCGCTAAGCGCGACGGCGTGCGGCGTGCGTACAACCGCATAATTTGGCCACCAAACGGTCGGTGTGTTACCCGCGAACGACGATGAGCATCCTCGTGCAGAAATATGGCGGCTCGTCGGTCGCCGATGTCGAGAAGATTGGGCGCGTCGCGGACAAAGTCGTCGCAGCAAAGCGGCGAGGGCACGACGTGGTGGTCGTCGTTTCAGCAATGGGCAAGACCACCGACCAGTTGCTCGCGCTGGCAAAACAAGTCTCGAGTGATCCTCCGCGTCGTGAACTCGACATGCTCCTCACCACTGGCGAGCGCGTGACGATGGCGCTCGTGTCGATCGCGATTGCAGCGCGCGGATGCGAGGCGATCAGCTTCACTGGCAGTCAGTCTGGCATCTTGACCAACGATCGACACTTCGACGCACGCATCATCGAGGTGCGCCCACATCGCATCGAAGACGAGCTCTCGCGAGGGAAGATCGTGATCATCGCCGGCTATCAAGGCATGAGTTACAAGCGCGAGATCACGACGCTCGGGCGCGGCGGATCAGACACCACGGCGGTCGCGATGGCCGCTGCGCTTGGCGCAGAGCGTTGCGAGATCTACAGCGACGTGGACGGCGTGTACTCGGCTGATCCAAAGGCCGTGAGCGATCCTGTGCATTTGCCGCATCTCGATCTTGCCTTGCTCCAAGAGATGTCAGAGGCTGGCGCCAAGGTGCTCAACGCACAAGCGGTCGAGTGGGCGCGCCGCGCAAAGATCGTGATCCATGCCCGAAAAACGGTCGATCCCGAGGATGCTCACGGAGGCGTCGCCAAAGAAACCGTGTCGCGCGACAACGATGACACCAGAGGAGTGCGTGCAGTCGTCGGGCTCGACAAAGTCGTGTTCGTGTCTCTGACAGGCGATGGATCGCGACTCGCTCTCGCCTGCGCAGAAGCAGAACTGCCGCTCTTGGACCTCACGATGTCTGCGCGTTCTGCGACGGCGGTCGTGCCGCTGTTGAATGTCCCAGACTTCGACGCGCGCAGACGCGCGGTGGTCGATGCGCTTGGAGCAGCAGTGCGTTTCGAGGACGGCAAGGCACTTGTGAGTGTCGTGGGGGATGGGCTCACGACGAGTGCGCATGCGGTCCCGACGTTTCTTGCGGCACTGGCCGAAGCGAAGGCACCGCACGCGTCCCTCTATGCGGGCCCACTGCGCATCGGCGCCGTGATCGATTCAGCGGCGCTCGGGCTGGCGCAAAAGGCATTGCACGCCGCGTTCGTGAAGGTCTGACGGACTACAGCTAGGGTGCCATCGCGATGTCGCAGTAATGGCCGCCGATCGGATCGGCCATGCAGACGTTCGGGCGGTGACAATCCTTGTCGGTGCTGCAGGGCTTATGACACTTCCGATCGCCCATCGGTCCAGTCCACCCATCAGGGCAGTCGTCACCGTTGGGAGCGACCGTATCCGCTCCACTTGGTGCGGTGACGCGCGGCTCGTTGTTCTTGTCGTAGAGACACACCCGGGCGCCCTGCACGTCTTGGTTGTCATCGTCGAAGCCCGAGAAATTGTCGCAGACCTCTTTTGGGTCCGGACAATCGGCGCTGGTGCCGCATTCACGAGCGCAGCGTTTGCCAATCATCAAACCCTTGCATGCGGGCTTTGGTTTGGTGCTCGCCGAAGGTTTGGGTGGAACCGACGTATCAGGTGCGTCCTCTACCTTTGGGACCTCTGCGGTCGGCGCGGCGACCACGGTCGCGGCCGTCGCCGCCGTCTGGTCATCGGACTTGTGAGACTTGCAAGCGAGCACCGCGAGCAACACGCAAGCGCTTGCACCGGCCATCGCCCACGATTCGTTCGACATCCATCGTTTCATCCATGGTCTCCGCAAAAAATGAGTGGCGACCTGCAACGTACGATACTTCAGCGCCGAGTCAGCAGGTCGTCACGTGGCGACACGCTGATCTGGCGCCGATCAGCGGGCCGCGCGCGCCAGCATGACACGAAAGGCATCACGCCTCGCGGGAGAGCTCACGGGATCCACGATGCCAACGACGATGACCAGCGCCCGCACCATCGCCGTGGCTTCTTTGAGTAGCGTCGTGTCGTCTGAACGCGTCGCGATGAATTGGATGCGGCGCCATATCGCGAGTTCTGCGGGCCGCGCATCGTCTTCGTCGAACCACTTGGCGATCACTCGCAGAGCCACCAGCGTCATTTCGCGCCGAGGCGTCTCCTCGGCTGAGGTCGCGTCCACCATGTTGTGAATGTCGTCCTCGGCTTCGGCGCTTCGACCCAGCGCGCGGCGCACCTTTGCTCGAGCGAGTCGCGCTTCTCGCATGTCGGGCAGACGCTCGAGGCAGGCAGTGAGCACGCGTTCGGCTTCGCGGCCGTCTCCCGTTCGCGCGCGCAGCTCGCCCATGGCGAGGTAACCCGCTCCGCACGACCCATCGACCTGCATGGCTTCGCCGTAGCGGCTGAGCGCGCGATCTTGATCGCCCGAAGACTCGTAAGCGCGCCCCTGTCGAACGAGCTCCTCGCAGGAAGCAGAGTCCGCAAAAACCGGCGAAACCAGCAAAAATGCGCCGACCGCTAGTATTGTGGCGACTGCGGGACCACGCATCGTCCAATGATACGCGACTAAGGACGAGCGCGCAGGTCAGGTGACGGCTTGAGCGTCTTCGATCGCCTCAGAGCGACGTGGTCGCAGGTTGATCGCCAGGATCTGCTTGCGAACTCGGACGGCGTCCGGCGTGACTTCGACGAGCTCGTCTGCGTCGATCCACTCCATCGCGGTTTCGATCGTGAGCAGACGCGGCACGGCCAACGCCACGTTCTCGTCCTTGCCGTGATTACGGACGTTCGTCAGTTTCTTCTCTTTGATGACGTTCACGTCGGCGTCGTTGGGCCGATTGTGTTCGCCGATGATCATGCCTTGATACACCTCGACGCCAGGCGCGAGAAAAAACTCACCGCGCGCTTGCAGGTGATTCATCGCGTAGGGAGTCGTGACTCCAGAGCGGTCAGAGACGAGCGCGCCCGACTGACGCTTCATCATCGTGCCGCCCCATTCTTCCCAGCCGTCGAACAAGGCATTGAGCAAGCCAGTGCCGCGCGTAGACGTCAAGAACTCGCCGCGAAAGCCGATGAGTCCGCGGCTCGGCACGCGGTACTCGAGGCGTGCGCGACCGTAACCAGGATTGCTCATCTTCACCATGCGACCTCGACGCTCGCCGAGGCGGGTGGTCACGACACCAATGAAGTTGTCGGGCACGTCCACCACCACGAGCTCCATCGGCTCGTAGGTGACGCCGTCTTCGGTCTTGGTGATGACCTCGGGATTGCCGAGTTGCATCTCGTAGCCTTCGCGTCGCATCGTTTCGACGAGGATCGCGAGCTGAAGTTCGCCGCGACCGAGCATCACGAAGGTGTCCGGGCTGTCGGTCTCCTCGAAGCGAACCGCTAGATTTCTGCGGGTTTCGCGGACCAAACGCTCGCGCAACTGGCGGCTCGTCAAAAACTTCGACAGCTTGCATTTGCCAGCAAACGGCGACGTGTTCACGCCGATGCGCATCTTGAGTGTGGGCTGCTCGACATGAATCCGCGGCAAGGCGCGGGTCTCGAACCCGACATCGCTGCTCGTGATCGTGTCGCCGACGTACACCTCTTCCATGCCTGCAATCGCGACGATCTCGCCCGCAGGGGCTTCTTGAGTGGACGTGCGCTTGAGTCCCTCGAACGTCGAGAGCACTTTGATGGTGCCTTTGGTGTGTGTCTTCTCTTTGAGGACCACGACAGGTTGATTGGCGCGCACGGTGCCCGCGATGATGCGGCCAATGGCGAGTCGGCCCGTGTAATCGTCGTGATCGAGATTGTTGATCAAGATCTGCAAAGGAGCATTTGCGTCGCCCGGTGCCGGCGGGATTTTTTCCAAGATGAGATCGAAGAGCGGGTCGAGATTGACCCCCACGTCCTCGAGCTTGTACTTGGCCAGACCTAGCTTGCCGACCGCGTACACCACGGGAAACAAGGCTTGTTCCTCTGTCGCGTCGAGATCGCAGAAGAGGTCGAACACCTCATTGAGAACGTCACTCGGTCTCGCATCTTGGCGGTCAATCTTGTTGATGACCACGATGACCGGAAACGCCAACTCCAGCGCCTTGCGCAACACGAAGCGCGTCTGCGGCAGCGGGCCCTCGGCGGCGTCCACGAGCAGAATCGCTCCGTCTGCCATGAGCAACGTGCGCTCGACCTCACCGCCAAAGTCCGCGTGACCCGGAGTGTCGACGATGTTGATCTTGGTGCCCTT
>JAYVXK010000713.1:0-5163 GCA_043785265.1 Myxococcales bacterium
CGGCGGCCAACCGTACAACACGTGCAACCTTTGCAACGTCAATCAATGGGGCATCGCTGCGTTTCACCGCGTCAATCCCGAGGCGCAGAAGCTCGCTCTGGCGCGCGGCAGTCTCGTCATCAACGGCGGCGTGTTCACTGTGTATCGCTCGCAATACCTTGACGTCAAAGCGGGCGAGACGGCCATCACCACAAAAACCGACCCGAGCGCGCAAAACAACAACAACCTCGAGGCACGACGCGCATGGGCGGTCATCCCCGACGCGTGGCTGCAGGTGCTCTACAAGAAGTTCCGCTTCGAAGCCGAAGGCGTGATGATCTACGGTGCCGCACAACTGCCGAGTGTCGCTGCAAATCAGGCGACGAAGATTCAGCAGTTCGGCCTCACGACGCAAGCCGAATACCTCGCGATCGAAGACAAGCTTCACATCAATTTCGGTTTCGGTTGGGCGAGCGGCGACCCGTGGGTCGAAAGTCTCAATCCAGGTCAAACCGGCCTACAAGCGGAGAAGAACGGCAGCGGTCCGATCTCGACGTTTCACTTTCATCCGGACTACCGAGTCGACCTCATCTTCTTCCGACACATCCTCACGCGCGTCGAAGGCGCTTATTATTTCCGACCGAGCGTGAACTACGATTTTCTCAAGAACGCGAACGGCCAGAAGTTTGGCGGCGGCGCGGCGATCATCTGGAGCCGAGCGAGCGAGTTCGTGCAGACCCCTGGTCACAAACGCGATCTCGGTGTGGAGCTCGATCTTCAGCTGTATTTCCAGGCAAAAGATGGCGCTCTCAACGACGACCCGAGCAAAGTCGGCGGCTTTTACACGATGCTGCAATACGGCGTGTTCTTCCCGCTGGGTGGTTTGAACTACATGCCGGGCGCGGCAGACAAGAGCACCGTGGGCTCGCTCGATCTATCCAGCGCGCAGACCATCCGATTGTTTCTCGGCGTCGCGTACTGAAGTAGCATCACGCGATGCGACAGCTGGCTGCTGCGATGCTGCTCGTCGTGCCGATTGCATGTGTTGCAAGTGGGATGGTCACGGGCGGCGATTCGAAGTTCGACGCAAGTTCGGCATCATTTGATGCAAGCTTCGACGCGGCTTCGTGTGAGCCACTGGCTGACGCTGGCGCGCCGCCGACTTGGTCGGGGCTGTACGCCGACTACTTTGGTCCCACTGGCCGAGCGACCTGCACCTTCTCGCCGAATGGCTGCCATGCCGCACCAGGTGACCCCGGCGCGAGCGCCACGGGCTATGTCTGTGCGGCCGGCAAAGACGGTTGCTACTTGGGTATCACTTCGGCCAATGCAAAAAGCGAAAGTGGCAATCCGCTCGTCGTCCCTGGTGACGCAGACGCCTCGTTTTTGCCTCAAATCATCCGCAAACCAGACGATGGTAGTGGCCAATTGAGAATGCCACTTTTGCCAAACACAGTTCACTTCTGCCCAAGCGACGTGGACCGCGTGCGCACTTGGATTCAGAACGGTGCGAAGAACGATTAGTGCCTCGACATAGGGCATCAAGGATCGCCCGCGCCGCTTTGCGCACATCCCTCGCGTCCGTCCCGCGGTAATGCTTGTCGTGCAGTCGGCATCCCGGAATTGACGCTCAAGATCGAGTGAGGGTCCGCAGTCCACTCTAGTGAAGTTTGCGTTCACGCCCTAGTGTAGCGACCAAGAGCCACCTTGGAGCAAGACGACAAGAAGATCACACTGCTCGGAAAGGTCGCGCGCAGCTCTCGAAGAGTCCGCTGTCGACGACGCTCTGGCAGACCTCCGCGCGGCGCTCAAAAGTAGCAGCTAGCATGGGACTCAAGTTGCCGCGGAAGCGCTACGCTCGCGTTCACGCGCCGCATCCCATCCGCGCATCTAGAGTTCCCGCTCTCGACGGTCTTCGCGCCATCGCGATCCTTCCAGTCATCGCCTTTCACGTGGGCATCGACACCAAGTTCCCGATGGCCGCCCTTGGACCGGGGATGTTTCCCGTGGTGTTCGGCTGGATCGGCGTCGATCTGTTCTTCGCGCTCAGCGGATTCCTGATCACGCGCCTCTGGATCGAGGACGAGAACGCTGGCCCCGTCCCTGTCGACCATGCCCAGTCGGAACCGCGGTCGCGGGCAGTGCTGCGCTTCTACGGACGCCGCGCCCTGCGAATCCTGCCGCCCCTCTACGCCGTGCTCGTGCTCAACCTCCTCGTCCTTCCGCACTTCGGGAGTTTTCCGTCGATCGCGCCGCTGGCGCATACGGTTAAGAGTCACCCAGGAGCGGCGGTCCCGTACGTGTTGCTCTACATGAACTACGTCCCGCATGTTCGAGCCGGGATGGCCTTCATCATCTGCTGGTCGCTTTGTGTCGAGGAGCACTTCTATCTCTTCTGGCCTTGGGTGCTCACTCACCTGCGCTCGAAGCGCTCGCGTCTAGCGGTCGCGCTTGCACTCTGCGTGCTCGTGGGGGTGGCGCGAGCCATCGCGGCGCACTACCTGAACCCGCACCGCATAGTTGCTGGCGGTACGATCGATCGCGCATCACATTTTCGTATCGACTCGATCCTTTGGGGCGCAGTCGCCGCCCTTGCCTTCGAAGAACTCAAGCGTCGCGTGGTGCTGCGACGAGCGGTGCTGGCCGGCGCGTTGGGCGCCGCGTTGGCCCTGATGGCTACGCACAACATGGGGGGCGCGGATCCCGCCACCGCGCTCAGCCGTTCGCTTGGTTTCCCGGTCCTCGCTATCGGCGGTGCGCTCTTGACGGTCGAGACGGTGGCGGCGCCCAAGTCGCTCTGGTCGCGCGTGCTCGCAAGTTGGCCGCTACGGACCATCGGATTCCTTTCGTACGGGATGTACCTCCTGCACGTCGTCGCGATCGACTTCGCCTTCCAGTTCCTCGCAACGAGTCCGCGGCCGGCGACACCGGGGCTCTTCTGCACGATCTACGCGCTTGCGGTAGCCATCACGCTGACCATGGCGCTGGCGCTGCGCGTCGTCGTCGAGAAGCCGGTGGCTTGGGCGCGGTCGCGGATGCGGAGGCCGAAGGCGTCTCGGCAGCCCTTCTAATCGGTGGTGATGAAGACGATGTCGACGCGCGCGTTGCGACCGCGATTGTGGGCGTCGTTCGGATCGACGACGGGTGCGCGTGTGCCGCCGATTTCTCCGGCGATCTTGTCTGGCTTCGCGCCACCTTTGACGACCGCTGCGGTCACGAGTTGAGCACGTTGACCTGGTGGTTGCGTGGTGGCGTCATGAATGACCACTTGCACGGGGGCATTGGGATGCGCCGCGGCGACGCGACCGAGTGACTCCAGCTTGGCTTGCCCGTCTTTGCTCAGCGCGCTGCCGGCAAATACATCGCGAAGCGTGACCACGATCCCGCGTTCGTCACGCATGGGTTCGCTTCCCGCCGCGGAGAGTTCGCTGAGTAACGGGTCTGCGCTCTGCCCACCGCCCGACGCGATCGGATGAGCGCGGCGCGCCTTGGTGAGCAAACTCAAACAGTCGGCGCGCGCGCGTGCAGCGTCATCGATCGGAGCAGGCTTCGCGTCCTGGTGTGGACCACGCCCCAGCGTAGCTGCGGACGTGCCGTCGGCATCGAGTTTCTTGTCGAGCTCGGCGAGTTTGTCTTCTTGTGTCTTGAGACCATCCGTCTGCGAATCGACCAGACGCGCGGCGCCGCACAACAGATGCGCACCAAGCGCCAAGGACTTCGCCGCAGACAGCCGCGCAGCTTCACGTTGCGGATCCGCAGGGCCGCTGTTGGATGGCGAACGCAATTCTCTAGCTAAAAACAGCTTCTTTTCGAGTTCGTCGCCTTGGCGATCCGCGTCTGCGCGTTGCGCTATCAAGGTTTTTCGCTCGGCGTCTGCCTTGTCTCCGTCTGTGGTTGCCGACGCAAGATCGGTCGTCGCACGCGCGACACGCGCCAGCATCAACGCGCGTTGATAGCCAGCGATCGCACGCTCGGCATACAAGGCAGCGCCCACGTCATCGTTGTCTTCACGGGCTTGATTGGCGAGCTTGAGAAACGCGTCTGCCTCGTCGACTGCTTGCGGTGCCAGTTTGCGAGCCGTGACTGCCGCCGGACTCTTGCTCGCTTGCTGGGCGTCGACCAAACCAGGGACTGTCGCTCGCTGGGCGCACGCTGCCATCGCGATCGCGCAGGCGACGACGAGTGCTCGGCCTTTCATTTGCCGCCATCCTTCTTGGCAGTCTGCGCGGGTGTCTTGCCTGCATCGGACACCGTGGCTTTGGACGAGCCTGCATCGAACAAACCAATTTCGCTCACGAGACGGCCATTTTCAGCCACGCGCTGCTCCAGCATCGCGCGCTCGCGATCGGTCTGCGCGCTCGCGTCCTGCGCTGCAAGATGAGTCTCGGCAGCTTTTTTCTCGACCTGGCAAGCTCGCGCGAGCTCCTTGCCGACCTCCGCCCAATCG
Organism: Myxococcales bacterium; assembly: GCA_043785265.1. GTDB lineage: Bacteria > Myxococcota_A > Polyangia > Polyangiales > Polyangiaceae > JANYHY01. The sequence goes on from JAYVXK010000713.1 coordinate 4,427, forward strand.
TGCGCGATGCCCTCCGCGAGGCGTGCGTGTGAGTCGTCGCCTGCTGCGCGCATGCGGGTCGCGCGTTCGAGCGCGTCGCGTGACTTCTTCACGGCGTCTGCGGTCGTGTCTTTGGTCGTGGGATCTTTTTCGAGCTCGGCGAGCGCAGCCTCTGTCGTCGCGCGATCGTTGGGCGAAGCCGCAAACGCAATGCCCAAGAGCGGACCAACGAGGAGCACCGAAACCAGCAAGACGCGGCCTGAAAATCGCACGACCGAGCTTGTCTACCGAGCGCGCCGCGCTGTCAAGCGGTGTACGGATCAGAGTGGCGAGCCCGCCCGCGTTGCCAGACCCTCGTTTTCGTTCTAACGCCTTCTGGCATGACTGCCGCACGCGTTTCTTGGGACGAATATTTCATGAACATCGCGCGCGAGGTGGCAACCCGTTCGACCTGCGATCGCAAACACGTGGGCGCGGTGATCGTCCGAGACAAGATCATCCTCGCCACCGGCTACAACGGATCCATCCGCGGACTGCCCCACTGCGATGAGGTCGGTCACTTGATGGAAGACGGCCATTGCGTACGCACGGTGCACGCCGAGGCCAATTCCATCGTGCAAGCAGCCAAGAGCGGCGTGCGCATCGACAGCGCGGGGATTTACGTGACTGCCTCTCCTTGCTGGAACTGCTTCCGGCTGATCGCGAACGCGGGTCTGGGTCGCATCGTTTTTGGCGAGTTTTACAGGGATCCGAAGATC
>JAYVXK010000714.1:0-5159 GCA_043785265.1 Myxococcales bacterium
CATGCAGACGGCCAACCCGACTGCGTTTCAACTGACCGAAGTCGATGCAGTGCAGTGGAACGTCGCGAACGCCGACACCGGACAAGTCGCGGCCGTCGCCGAGACGAGCGACGACGTCGTGGTGTTTGGGACCAAGGGCGCTCTCATTTTCGCAGGAGGCGCTCTCGCAACCTCCGACGTGAGCGTCACTGCATGGCAACCCGTTGCGACGTCGATCCCCGCTGCGGACGGAACCGGCACATGGCTGGTCGCAGTCTCTGCGTCCGGTCGCGTGCTGCGACTTCGCGCGCACCAGACGATGGAGGACGTGAGCGATCGCTATGGTCTCGCCAACAGCATCGTCACGGGTGTCGCCGGCGGAACTGGAAAATGGGCTGTTTTCTCGAGTGATTCGGGCATCGCGATCGCCGACGGAACTCAAGTGCACTTCATCGACGGCGCGCTGACGGGACTCTCCGCGGTGCAACATCGCGCTGCAGGCATCACCAAAAATGGTCGGGTACGAGTGATCGATCTGGACACCCACGCTGCCGTGGAGTTCGCCTCCGACCATCCAGTCGCTGTGGCTTTCGACGCCGCGAGTTTGTTGTGGGTCGAGACCGCGCACAAGTTGTACCGAGAGAACGCGGGCGCTCTCGACTTGATCTACCAAGACGATCAGTCGGTGTTTCATGGTCTCGCCTTTGGTGGCGGTCGCCTGTGGTTCGTTGGCGGCTCCAATCTCGGCTTCGTCACGCAAGACACAGTGATGCGCGCGCACACCACCGTGCCGCTCGACGCAACGCTCTTCACTTCGGCGACCGGCGACGTATGGGCGGTCTCGCAAAGCGGACTCACTCGCTACGGCGTGCCGGTCTCCGGTGACGAAGCAACCTGGCGCAAAGCGGTGCTGCCTGTTTATGCGCGCGTCTGCAGTCAGTGCCACAGTCCAGGCGGCACGTCGGGGATCGATCTGTCGACATACTCTGCGTGGGCTTCGCGCAGAGCCGACATTTACCATCGCGTGCTCGAGAGCAAGACGATGCCGCAGAATCAAACTCTCACCGCAGACGACGGCGCGGCGATCGCGGCATGGACTAAATCAACGCCGTAGAGTCCGTCGCCGTCCGCCGTCCCCGTCGTCGTCCCCGTCCGCCGTCGCCGTCCCCGTTCCCGTCCCCGTCCCCGTTGCCGTCCCCGTCCCCGTCGTCCTCCTCGATGCGGGGCGCGCTGATTGATGCTAAGAGGCTGGCATGCGCGGTCGCGAACGCAGCCTATTTTTCGGGACTCTGGGGCTCTTGATCGTTGCGTGCGGAACTCGCACCGGCCTGTTGATTGACGACACCTTCCCACTCGATGGATCAATCGACTCGGGTCTCGACGCGCGCAAAGATGCTCGGCGCGATTCCGAAGCAGACGTGATGGACGAGGACGCGCTGCCTCCGTTCGATGCATCCAAGCCCGACGTGCTCCCGCCAAACGACTGCCCCGACGCGGGTTCGACTCTGGTGTATTTGATCACGCAGCAAGGGCAGTTGGTCAGCTTTTATCCACCGACGCTCGGCTTCAAAACGATCGGCACGATCTCATGCCCCAACGCGAACGGGCACGGTCCCTTCTCGATGGGCGTCAACCGTTTGGGCACCGCTTATGTTGTGTTCGACGACGGTCGGCTCTTCGAAGTATCGACGGCGACGGCGGCGTGCAAGGCGACGAGCTTCAAGGTCGGTCAACAAGGCTTCGTCACATTCGGGATGGGCTACTCGGGCGACAGCATGGGTGAGAATCTCTTCGTCGCAGAGAGCACCTTCAACACGCCGAGCAAAGGCCTCGGCATCATCGACACCAAGACCTTCGGTCTCAACTTCGTGTCGGCCTTCAGTCCGTCGATCCCGCGCGCAGAACTCACCGGCACCGGAGACGGCCGCTTGTTCGCCTACTGGCCCAACACGCAAGGCGGTTCGGGTGGTCACATCGCTGCGATCGACCCAAAAACAGCCAAAGTCAGCGGCGTCGACAACCTCGCCATCGGCGGCGCCAATGACGCCTTCGCCTTCGCATTTTGGGGCGGCGTGTTCTGGGTGTTCACGACTCCGAGCGGTCCGAGCACGGTTACCAAGTTCGATCCGCAGACACTCTCCGAGACCAACGTGACGACCTACAGTGGGACGATCGTTGGCGCAGGCGTGTCGACCTGTGCGCCCCAATAGCAGTGCTACGCCGCGCTGTGGAGAGGGGGGGGACGGGAGCGGGGGACGGCGACGCGACGGGGATGGCATAGGCAGTGCTGCCGATGACATATACGCACTGGTATATGCCAATATCTTGAGAGACAACGCCTTGCGCTCGCACGCTTTCTCGATAGGATGCACTGCTTATCGAGGAGGCTCCCATGGCAAAGAATCAAACGAAACGTCTTTCTCCAAAGCAGCTCGAACTCGACAAGGAGGCTTACGAAGGCCTGTTGAGTATCAAGGGCTACAAGCCCGCGGACAACGCGTATTCGGTCTCGAACCTCAAGACCGGCTTTGCGATGCGCGAGAAAGTGCAAGCAGAAGAGACCGCCGCGACCAAAGCCGCGACAGCTGCGCGCGACCAGGCGGTCGCTGGAGAGTGGAAGCTGCACAACTTGGTGTTGGGTGTGCGCAATCAGGTCAAGGCGCAATATGGTGAGGACTCGGACGAAGTAGAGAGCGTCGGTCTCCGGAAGAAGAGCCAGCGTCGAGGCGCGACCAAGAAGAAGCCTGCGAAGAAGCCGTCTGCGTGACCTACGTCGTCCAACGCGCAGCCTCTCAGTCGCGATTTGCGTAGCCCAGCGTCATTAAATATCGCACCGCCGGCCTGTGAACGCGGGTGGTGGACGACCGCCTAAGGGTGAGTGGGTGGTGGACCACCCTGCGGCTGCGCAGGCCAGCACTGGGCTGGATACAAAGCGGGACCGCAGCACTGATATTTCGACAATGTCGCACCTGGGCGGTATCCGCAGTACCCAAGATCGCATCTGAGGTTTGCCGACCCCGCGCAGTCGCTCCCATCCTCGCCGCGCGGCACCGATCCAGCTCCAGCGTCGTTCCTTTCGTCGGCGCAGCATTCGCCGATATGCGCCGCCACGTCAAAGCCCTCGCTGCCAGCGTCCTGAGCGAGTGCCACGCTTGGTTGACGACGTTGCTTGCGCGCGTGTTGCCGCTGTCGCAGTTGACCTGGTCAAGGGAGGAGCTCTCTGGCCAACTCAGCCACAGGTAGGGCTGACTGTTCTGCGTGATGTTGTCCGCGAGCCCCATCAAGATCGCAGAGTGACCGACGACGACCAAGGTGGTTGAAGGAGGTATTTGTTTGGGCGGAATCGCACGCACCGGATCCATCTTGAGCACGTGAGACGGTCCGTCGTAGCTGACCACGCGCGTGTACGGAAGGGGACCCGCGCCGTCGGCATGATCGTAGCTCCAAGCTACGACGAGGTCGCGAGTGCCGGTCGACGGCACGAAATGGAGATCGATCGGCGTCTGCCCCGTGCCCGCGTGCATCTCGGATGCTGCCGAAAACTCCAGGGTACCGGTACTGACGCCTCCGCTCGAGGAATCGGCGATGAGAAAGGTCCGCGCGGAGTCCCATGTGAGTCCAGTGGAGCCACCAGTCGACGCGATCGAGATCGCGATATTGGTGGGTCGACCGAGGCTCGTGGGTCCCACCAGCGAAACCAGGCCGACGAGATTCGGGAAATTGTTGTCGGTCCCCAACCGTATGAGGTGCGGCTCTGCGTAATACGTCAGAGGAACAGCCACGGGCCATCCGACCGGAATCCCCAACACCGACGTGTCTAGGTCCAGCGGGACCATTGGAGTGGGATCGCGCCCGCAGTCGTTCGCAAATCGAAGTCCCAGAGGTTGTGAGGTGCTTCCTGGGTTGTTTCTCTTCTCCCAAACGACCACGTTCGTTTGATTCCCGAGATCCGACCTACACGTGTTTGACAGTGCAGCAACAGTGACTGTCGCCTGCATGCCCGAGAAGTGGGGACTGTCCAGTACGAGCGTTCGCATCGTCACCGTGAGAGGCACGGTCGATTGGCCCACCGTTTCTTCGATGCGGTCGGAAGTGGCGCAGGCGACAGCTAGACCTGTGGCGAACAAGAATGCTCGCCTGGGTGCCGCGAAACCGCGTCCGCCTACTCGCGACCCGTCGATGATTGATTGGCTCATGTCGTTTGTTCTCCACGCCGGGTGCGACGAACTGTGTCTGGTGGCTCGAACGTTCGGATGACCACTGCGATCGGTGCAAGCGCTCTTCTGTATACAGAAGAGCGCCAGCCGGCGCAACGACGACACTGTCGCAGTTGGGCAAGCGGCTCGAACATGTCCTCGCGCGCCGTCTCCGAGCTGTTGCTCGCGAGAAACGTATTCCCATCAGCCATGTTGCCGACCGCTGCGGCCTGGCCCACAGCTACTTCTGGCAACTCCTCAAAGAGGAAGCCTCGCCGACTCTTGCAGTAGTCCAGCGTCTAGCGAGTGCTTTGGAGGTGGAGCCTTTGGATCTGCTTCACGAGCCGACGCGGCGAGAGACCACGCGAACGAGCGGTGGTTCAGGGCGGCAGAAACGGGAGTAGGTCTGGTCGCGGCGCGGCGGGGATCGGTCCGAGTGGCTCGGGGTCATCCGCGCTCGAAGCATTCGCGGGGACGACCCCTCCGGCGCTCTTCGCGTTGCTGGTCGGCGTCGCTTTGTCGCTCGGCACATACACGACCACCACTTCGCCATCCGAAAGCGATTCGCTGCGAGCCCGTCGGTTGATGCGCTCCATCACGCTTCCGGACACTCCGTAGCGTTTGCCGATCGCGTCGATCGTCTCGCCCTTTTTGGCGACGACACTGATTCGATGGCGACCCTTCGTGCCTTCGAAGAAAGTAAAAAACTCATCCGTGCCAACCACCAGCACGCGCACGTCGTTCTCTGCGAGCGTCACGATCTTCGACAAATCAGCGTCTTTTGGCACGAAGGCTTGAATCGTCATCCCTTCGGTCAGTCGCGCGCTCGCGTCGAGTTCGTTCCATCGCAAGAGATCTTCAACGGGCACGTGGAGCGCCTGTGCGACCGTAGGCAGTGTGTCGCCCACGAGGACTTTGTAAAACACGCGCTTGCGATCCGGATACACGAAGATGTCACTCGGCACGACGACAGCAGGTTTTTCT
>JAYVXK010000715.1:0-5156 GCA_043785265.1 Myxococcales bacterium
CGCGGTTTGGAGGTAACCTACTTCGACTGGTGGTGACCCGGCTCTTTCTCGCCCGCCGTGCCTGTTGACCTTTTGCACGAATGACTAAGGGGTACCCACCCAAACCTAAGTGTCCACTTCCTAGACCTAAGGAGTCCTCTTCGGGCCGCTCCCGAGTCCCAGCCTCCGACTTCTCCCCGTGCGGCGGCGAAGCCGACGCCCGGGGGAGGAAGCCCGACCGGGCCGCTCGCCCGCAAGCGCAGAGAGGCTGCGCACTCGAGTGACTCGACGGATCTCCCGATGAAGCAGCATCTCTGCGCGAGGACGTGCGGTCCGCTCGGGCTGGAGGGGCCCATCTCTCGTGGATCCCTACGTGACGCTCTCTCCGCGCGAGGACTCGTGTACCATCGGAGCTATGACCGATCGCGTCAGCTTCATGCCTTCGTCGTTGGGTGTTTCTGAACGAAGGGCGATGTTGGTAGGCCGCGTATCCGAGATGCGCGAGCTGGAAGCAGCGCTCGCCGCCGTGGCGAAAACGGGTACGACGCGCGTGGTGACTGTGATCGGTGCGGCAGGCATCGGCAAGACGCGGCTGGTGCGAGATTTCCTGCTGCGAGCACGTCAGCAAGGTCATGACGCTCGTGTGTTTCGTGGTTCGGCGCGAGATCAAGGCGCGGCGTATGGCTTGTTCACGCGTGTCTTGCGTTCGAGGTTTGGACTCGTCGAGGGGACGGATGCGGAGACCGCGAAAGCTCTGGTTCGCACGCAGGTGGCGGCGGTGCTCGAAGACCGCAAGGTCGGAGACGTCGCGTATTTTCTCGGACAACTCCTCGACCTGGAGTTTCTCGATTCGCCGCTCATCAAAGCGATCGAGGATGATCCGCAGCAGCTTCGCAACTTGCGGCGCGCGGTCATCAAACGTTTTCTGGAAGCAGACGCGCTGGTGAAACCCGTCGAAGGTGGTCCCAAGGGGCCGCTCGTGTTGGTGCTCGATGACCTGCACTGGGCTCACGACGACTCGCTCGACTTGCTCGCGTACTTGCTCGACACACTCGAAGCGCCCATTTTGGTGCTGTGTTTGGCGCGCCCGGACATGCTCGCGCGTCGCGATGATTGGCGCGCTCACGGCAAAGCGGGACGACACACGGTGATCGAATTGCCGCCGCTCTCGGAGACGGACGCGTCGGCTGTGATGCAAGAGTTGCTTGCGCCGGCAGGCGACGGGGAGACTGTCGAAGATCTCATCGACGCGGCGTGCACACTCGCTGGAGGTAACCCCGCGCTGCTCGAGCAGATGGTGCGCATCTTCCACGACATGGGCGTGGTCGAAGTCATCGACCCGCTCGCAGAAGACGAGAAGTGGCGTGTGCATGTCGACAAGCTGACCAACGTGCGGCTGCCGATCACCATCCAAGATGCGGTGCAAGCGCGCATCGCTGCGCTGAACGCCCAAGAGCGCGATCTGCTGGAGCGCGCGGCGGTGATGGGCTCTGTGTTTTGGCTCGGCGGTCTCGTGTCGATCGAACGACGAGACATGACCCCGCCAGAATTTTGGCGCACGACCGAGAGCGAAGAAGTCGATCGTTTGCGAAAGTCGCTCAAGGGGCTCGCGTCACGCGACTACATCTTGTGTCTGCCAGACAGCACGTTCGTGGGCGACGAGGAGTACGTGTTCAAGCACAACCTCGAACGCGAGACGCTCGTGAAAATGACGCCAGCGGCTAAATCCAGGGCGTTTCATCATGCCATCGCCGATTGGCTTTCGTCCAAAGACGGCGCACGCGGCAACGAAGAGACTCTCGCGATGTTGGCAGAGCACTGGGAAAAGTCTGGGCACTTTGCGCACGCAGCTCGCGGTTGGTTCGAGGCGGCAGATGCTGCGCGTGCGCGTTACGCCAATGCTCAGGCTGCGGAGCACTATGCGCGCGGCTTTCGCCTGATCGACAAGAAGTCCGAAGACCTCGACGCGGAGCGGTTGCTCTCTGCGCTGCACCATCATGGCGACGCGTTGCAATCACTCGGTCGCAACGATGACGCCATCGCTACCTTCCTCAAGATGCAAGCGCTCGCGTTTCGTCTCGGTCGGCGCGCAAAAGGAGGCGCCGCGCACGGACGCATCGGCCGAGTGCATCGCGACACAGGCAAACTGGAGCTCGCTCAAAAGCACTTGGGCGCATCGCTCGATTTGTTTCGTGCGTGTGGTGACGACCGCGGAGTGGCGAGCGCGGTCGACGACATCGGCAAGTTGCACTGGCTCCGCGGCGACTACAAAGAGGCGCTCGCGCAAACTCAGCATGCGCTCGCCATGCGCAGAAAAATAGGCGATCGGCGATCGATCGCGCTCAGCTTGAACAACATGGGTCTCGTGTATCAAGACTCGGGTCAGTTCAAACTCGCTCTCGACGCGTTCGAGCAAGCTCTCGTCATTCGCAAAGAGATCGGCGATCTGGTGGGCGTGGCGATCAGTCTGAACAACCTCGGTACGGTTGCTCAAGATCAACGCGACGACCCACGTGCGCTGGCGCTCTTCAAAGAAGCCTACGAAGTCGCCAAAGAGACAGGTGATCGGAATCGCATCGCGCTCGTGCTCACTAATCTCGGCGAGACACTCAACCGAATCGGTCAACCCGACGCAGCAATTTCTTATCTCAAGCAAGCAGAAGAACTCACCGATGAGCTGGGCGATCGGATGGGGCTCGCAGAGGCCGTGCGCGGTCTTGGCAAGGCGTATCTGGCGCAGCGCGACTTCACCAAAGCGCGTGAATGCACTGCGCGCGCCGTCGAGATCTTGCGAAGTGTGGGCAGTGGCATTCAGCTCGGTGTCGCGTTGCGATCCCTGGGCGAAGTCGCAGCCGCGGGCAGTGCCGGAGGCGCGGGGCTCGCACAAGCTCGCGACTACCTCAAGCAATCCATCTCGATCTTCGAAGAGCTCGGCAACGACGTGGAGCTCGCGCGGAGCTGTCGCGCGTACGTCGAGCTGCTCAAAGGCACGCTCGAATACCGCTCCGATCCTGCGGTCGCGGAAGAGGCAGCGAGTTACACCAAGCGAGCAGACGATGTTCTCGCGCGGCTCAAGATGGGTGCTGCCGGCATCGTGATGTGACGTCTCGGTGGCGCTTTGCTAAGGTCGCGCCCATGAGAATCCTCCGCGCTAGCACCTTGGCCGCCATGTCCTTGATCATCGCGTGTGGTGGTGGTCTGACATTGACACCCATCCGGTCGACTCAGAACAAGCCAAGCAATGTGGCCGTCTACTTCAAAGTCGAAAAGGGCGACGGCACACCCATCGGCGGACTCTCTGCGGATACGTTTCGAATCTACGAAGACCGCGAGCTCGTCTCTCAATTCGAGAGCAAGCAAACCATCCTCAATCCGGAGGTCGCCGCGTCGCACTACACTCTGTTGCTCGTCGACATGAGTGGGAGCGTCTCTGGATCAGGGTCGGTCGATTCGCTCGTCGAGGCCGCGGGCACGTTCGCAGAAAAAGTCGAAAAGCAGCAAAAAGTAGCCGTGTACGCATTCGACGGCGGCGAGGAGCTGCATCCCATCGTGTCGTTCACGAGCGCAGGCGGTGCCAAGGCTGGCGTCAAACAGCTCGCGAGTTACAAGCCGGCAGACCCGAGCACGAATCTCAACGGTGCCATCGTGAAGGGCTTGGCAGAGCTCGACAAAGCGCTCGCGACTGCAGAGCACCCGATGCACTTCGGCACGCTCGTGGTCTTCTCGGATGGCACCGATCGCGCGCGTCGCGTGTCCAAAGACGACATGCTCAAAGCAGTCAACGACTCGAAGTATGACGTGTTCGCAATCGGTCTCGGCGCCGAGATGCAAGAGTCCCAACTCAAAGAGATCGGCAAAGACGGCACTGCACGCGCCGATGACAAGGCTGCTGTCGTGCAAGCGTTCGACACGATCGCCACGCGCATCGAGTCACGCACGAAGAGCTATTACTTGCTGAGCTACTGCTCGCCAGCACGCGCGGGTAAACACGAAGTGCGCATCGAGGCGATTTCGAAGGACGACAAAAGCGGCGAGACGTCGAGCGGCAGCCTGACGAGTGACTTCGATGCGACCGGGTTCTCGCCTGGGTGCGATCCGAATCAGAAGCCGAGTTTTGATTTGAGCAAGGGGGATGCGCTTGCTCCGAAGAAGGATGACGCGAAGAAGGACGACAAGGACAAGGGGACGGTCAAGGTCGAGGCGAAGCCTGCGGTGACGGCGACTCCGACTCCTGCACCGTCGAGTACGAGCGAGACGTTCACGCCGTAGGAGAGATCCCCAAATGCGCGAACCGTGGCCTCAGGCCTCCGCGCGTGCCTCTTGATCGCTCTCGATCGGAATCCCGCGGAGCTTTCGTTGCTCGACGGACAACGCACGAATCGCCTCCAAGCACCTCTGCGATGCTTCGAGTGACGTCGTGTTGCCGCGGTCTTCTTTTCGCAGATCCGAAAAATCGATCTCGGGACCAAACAACACGTCGATGCGGTCTTGCTTGGCCGAGCGCCAGTTGCGTTTGAACTCACCAGGTAGGCTGTTTCCTGGGCCGAGGACGAAGCACGGAATGACGTGTGCTCCCTCTGCCCCGAGCGCCACGCGACCCACTCCGGGCTTGGCGCTCAGCAGAGCATAAGGGTCGTCGCTCTTGTTGCGCGTGCCTTCGGGATGGAGTCCCATGACCGTGCCGTCGATGCCGAGCTCCTCGATGCAGCGGTCGATTGCCCACTTGTTGAACGCTCGTTTGTCCTCGCCCTTGTCGCGCAAGAGCGGAGGAAACATTCGCATCCCGCTCATCGCGCCGTTGACCAACGGGCCGAACGGGTGGTCGTAAAAGAACGTCGAGCGGATCGGAAAGAGGATGCGCCGGGAGAGTTTGGTGTTCCAAAAGTACGTCGCGGTGATCACGAAGAAGTCGAAGAAGCTGCGGTGATTGCACACGAACAGCACGCGATCTTTTTTGCCGAAGCGCTGCACGTGCGGCAGACCCACGATGTCCAAGCGGTTGCAGGCGGTGGCCCACAGAACCACTCCCATGGTGACTGTGTTGTAGGCCTTCGCGGGGAGCGTGAGGTGCTTGGACGACAGATGACCGATCTCGAGCGCGACACGCTCCATCGGCGAAAGCGCCGAGAGCAGTTCTCGCGGGGGACGTGATTGAGTCATGGCAATGACATTAAGCA
>JAYVXK010000716.1:0-5154 GCA_043785265.1 Myxococcales bacterium
AAGCGCATCTCGGAGACCACTTCGCGCGAGGCACAAACACTTCATCGACTGCTCGAATTCGACCCAAAAACAGGCGGTTTCAAGCGCAAGGCGGGCACACCCATCGAAGCGGCTGTCGTCATCATCGATGAAGCGTCGATGGTCGATCTGCTGCTCGCAGAGGCGCTCGTGCACGCCGTCGCGACAGGCGCGCGTTTGATTCTGGTTGGCGATGTCGATCAGTTGCCGAGCATTGGGCCGGGCGCGGTCTTGCGCGATGTGATCGCTTCGGGCGCGGTTCGATGCGTGCGCCTCGTGCACATCTTTCGTCAAGCGCAAGAGAGTCTCATCGTGCAGAACGCTCACCGCATCAACGCAGGTGCGCCGCCCGAGTCACCTCCTGATGGCGAGGGCGATTTTTTCATGTCGACCAAGTCGGATCCCCAGAGCGCAAAGCAGACCGTGCTTGACCTCGTACAAACGCGGATTCCCCGACGTTTTAGCCTTGATTCTCTTCGCGACGTGCAAGTGCTCGTGCCGATGAATCGTGGCGAGGTGGGATCAATCGCTCTGAACATCGCGTTGCAAGCAGCGCTCAATCCCACCGGGCCAGAGATCGTGCGTGGTCAGCGAACCCTGCGTCAGGGCGACAAAGTGATGCAGCTCCGAAACGACTACGACAAGGACGTGTGGAACGGCGATCTTGGTTTCATCGAACGCGTCGATGTCCAAAAGCGCTCGCTCGAAGTCCGATGGGGCGATCGCGTCGTGCCTTACGAGGAGAACCAGACCGACGACTTGGCGCTCGCGTATGCATGCACGATCCACAAATCACAAGGCAGCGAGTATCCGGCTGTGGTGGTCGTGATGCTGTCGAGCCACTTCGTCATGCTCTCGAAGAGTCTGCTCTACACCGCGATCACCCGCGGAAAGCGACTCGTCGTGCTGATCACCGATCGCGGCGCCATCAAAGTGGCGCTCTCGCGCGACCGCCGCGGAGATCGTCGCACGCGCCTCGTCGAGCGTTTGCAAGGAATGGCGATTTCGCGCGGAGAAACTCGTACCGATGAGTAGCGCAATGCGAAACTTTATATGGGAATATGCGACGCGCGGTTGACGTCCAGTCAAAGCACCCGCACCCTCCAGATCAACGCATGATCAAGCGCCTCCTCTACGGACTCGTGTTCGGCCTCTTCGTCGGCGCCATCGTTGCTGCGGTTGCCATCAAAGCGCTCGGAATGCTCTCGTTCGGCTTCACGGGTGGTGGAGCGGTGCTCGCGTACGTGTTCGCTTCGGTGACGGGCGTGCTTGTGGGCCTCGTCGCAGGCAAGCCGATTTGGGCGGCTGGTGGTCAGATCGAAGCGGGACTGAAAGCATTCGTAGGCGCGCTCATCGCGTCTGGGTTGATGTTCGCGATGCGTCGTTGGCTGCACGTCGAGCTCGATCTCTCGAGCATTGGTGCGAGCCCGCTCGCTCAGCCCACTGAAATTGGCTTGTTGCCTGCAGTCGCGCTGCCCATGATCGCGGGCGTGCTCGGCGCGTTTTACGAGGCCGACAACACTCCCGAAGAAAAAGATCCGAAGAAGAAAGACACGGACAAAAAGGAAGCGGCGAAGAGCAAAGACAAAGTGCGAGTCGGTGCCGCCGCTGACTCTGAAGACGAAGAGGCCGCCGATGAGGCGAAGAAGGCAAAGCGCTGACGAGTCGAGAGATGCAACTCGCACGGGTGCCGCCGGCGCGCGCAGTGTTTTGGGGACTCACCATCGCAGCGCTCGCGTTCGGGCTCTATTCGATCGCGATCGTTCCGCCGCCTCTGTGGCTCGCCGGTGTTGCGATCGGCGTCTATGTCGCGGCGCTCATGATGGGGGTTCTTTTTCTGCGTTTGCGAGTCTTCGTGGATGTGATCATCGAGGGACCGCCGAACGCTCGGGGGGTCGCGCTGACATTCGATGATGGACCTGATCCCAAAACGACTCCGCGCGTGCTCGCCGCACTCGACCTGGCGAAGGCAAAAGCGACTTTCTTCGTGATCGGCAAAAAGGCCGAAAAACACCCAGAAATCGTGCGCGACATTCTCTCGCGTGGACACACAGTCGGCCTGCACTCGTATGCGCACGATCGATTGTTCGCGATGCGCGGACCTGGGCGCTGGCGTCGCGATCTCAAGAGGGGCATCAAAGTGATCGAAGCGATCACTGGAGAGAGACCCCGTTGGTTTCGTCCGCCGATCGGCCACACCAATCCTCATGTCGGGGGAGTGATCCGCGAACTCGATCTCATCGTGGTGGGCTGGAACGTGAGCGCGCGTGACGGAACACGCAGCGTGCCGGACGACGTGGCGACGCGCGTGCTCGACGCAGCGAAAGACGGCGCGATCGTCCTCATGCACGACGCATCCGAGCGCGCGACGCACGAGCCAGCGGGAGTTGAGGCACTGCCGACCATCTTGCGGGGGCTCGCGAAGAAAAAACTTCGAATCACTCCGCTTGGGGAATGGCTGCCGCGCGCAAGGTGATCCAAAAACGTGCACCTTGCACATAATCGGAATCGAGCGCGATCGTACCGCCGCTTGCTTCGACGATCCCTCGACACACAGCGAGCCCGAGCCCAGTGCCTTTGCCCACGTCTTTGGTGGTCACAAAAGGCTCAAAAATACGGCCTTTCACGTCGTCTTTCACGCCAGGGCCGTCGTCTTCGATCGCAATCTTCACGCGCTTGCCGTCGCGAGTCACACGCACGGTCACGCGTCCTTCTTTTGCGGCCGAGAGCGCGTCGCCTGCGTTGAGTAGCAAGTTGAGCATCACCTGAGAGAGTCGTCGTGGAGCAATGAGCGCCTGCGCGTGCGCGTCCTTGGCGTCCAGAGTGAGCGTGATGTGTTTGAACGCCTTCTGAGGCTTGGCCAGCGCGATCGCGTCGCGCACTACCTCGCAGACGTCTGCCTCGCCGATGACGTCTTCGCCGCCGGAGCCGGCTTCTTCGGGGCGCGAGAAGTCGAGCAGGTCACGCAAGATGTGATGAATGCGGTCGGTCTCTTTGCGCATGCGCTCCAGAAAGTCTGCCGACTCTTCTGCGTTCACGTCTCCTGCCAAGAGCAGATCGAGCATCCCCATGATGGCCGTGATGGGGTTTCCGATCTCGTGGGCGAGACCCGCCGAGAGTCTGCCGACGCTCGCGAGCCGCTCACTCGCCACGAGTTGCGCCTGTGCAGCGCGCAGCTCCTCGACGTTCTTTCGAAGCTTCTCTTCTTCGAGCACCAAGCGAGTGGTCATGGTCTCCATGCTGCTCGATAACTCCAGCAACTCGCGCGCGCCTGCCCGCGGCACCTCGATGCGACGCGAACCGCTTGCGACTTTGTCTGCCGCTCGCGAGAGAGCCTCGACAGGTCGCACGATCAGCCGCGTGAGCGCAAAATAGGCCAAAAATGCGAGCGCGAAAGCAAACGCGATCATGTAACCACCCACGAGGCGAACGAGAGGTGCAGCGCGATCTGCGTTCTCGTCTGTCTTGATGCGCACGAGCACAGGTCCGCGATCGTCTGGCACGATCACATCGAGCGCGCGACCTGTCGCACCGCGCACGGTCGTCACGGATTCGCCCACCGGCGGTCGTGGCGCGGTGAGCATCCCCACTTCGCGATCGTCTCCCGCGCAGGCTTGCCGCGAACCATCTGTATGATACACGCAAATGGCGTCGACCCCGCCAGGTCCGACATGACTCTCGAGCACACGGGTAACGTCCCCATCGCCACGTGATCGCACGTCGGCCACATGGGCCGCCACGGCGCGACCCAGCGCTCGGCCAGACTCTTCGCGCGCAGACAAGAGAGTGACTCTCGTGAGGCTGGCGACCGCAAAATACAGGGGCGCGAACGCGAGGGCCATCAAGCCAACGAGCGCGAGAACAATCTGCAGTCGCAGCCCAACTGACCTCAAGGCAGCATCAGCCTGTCATCCTGGCGCAGGATTGCTCGGGTCGCCCGTGGGCGTCGCGCCCTTGCCGTCGGCCGAGAGATAGTCGATGAGCAGCGACCAATTCTCCTCGGTCATCGGGACGCGCTTGCGGTGTGGCTTGAGCGCGGTCTCCAGGTGATCGCGCGTGCGCAGACCCGGCTCCACGCGCTTGTGGCACGCACCGCACTTGGCTTTGTGAATCGCCGCGACCTCTGCAAACTTTGGCTCGACAGTCTTGGGTGGCTCACCACCACCGCACGCGACAGCGAATGCAATGAAAGAGCTAAAAAACAGGGCGATTGTCTTCATCAAAAAACCCTTCGGTTCATGGAAACTTGTGTGAGAACGCGGCTTCGATCGCGCTGGCGATCCCACCGCCTTCGAGTGCCGTTTCCTTGAGCACATCGGTCGAGACGTCTTTTACTGCATCAGGTGCTTGTCCCATCGCAAAGCTCCGACCGGCTCGTTGCAACATGGGGACGTCGTTCATCCAGTCGCCGATCGCCACGGTCTCCTCGATGGCGATGCCGTGATGCTTGGCGATCCACTCCAATGCCGAGCCCTTGTTGCCGCCTGCTGCGCGCACCAGCATGCCCCACGCTGCGTCGCGATGACGAAGCGGACGAGTCGGAAAAGTAGCCACTTGCGCGGCATCGCCCAACGCGAGTTCGATGTGCTGCGCCGCCGCCATGATCTGCGGCATCGTCCCCACGGCGACGACCGCGGTCACGCCCGAGTCGTGTTGCCAGAGCGGATGATCGACGACACTCTTGGCGCGCACCACCTCGGTGGACCACGTGCTCACGTAGTCGAGAAACGGATCACCGTGGTGGTCGTGCACGATCGTGTCGTTCGCAAACAAGAACGTCGCAGGCCCCGCCTTCTCGAAACTCGCGCGCACTTTCTCAGCCGGGCCTTTGTCGAAGCCGCGGTGATAGAGCGTCTTGTGCGTCTCGGTCGACACGACATGACTGCCATCGACGCAGCCAACCGGTCCCTTCACGCCCACCATCTCTGCAGCGCGCCGAGTGCCTGAATACAGCCTTCCGGTGATGATCGTGACGACCACGCCCAGCGCCTGCAACGCGCGCAGCGCCTTCACGTCTCGCTCGTGCGGATTGCCGAGAGAGTCGAGCAAAGTACCGTCCAAGTCGACGGCCACAAGCTTGGGTTTTGCAGACGCGCGTTGGCGCATGACGACCGCCGCCCACGTTAGCGGCAATCG
>JAYVXK010000717.1:0-5149 GCA_043785265.1 Myxococcales bacterium
ACTGCCGCGTGGTCGTGACGAAAAATATTCTGCGGACTCTTCACGTGTGACGCGCGTCACGTCACCTTCCACGCGCACCTGTCGCTCGAGCTCCAACCACACGAATGAGAGCGCTGCACGAGGGTTATCCGCCAGGTCGCGCGCTTTGTGGCTTTCGTAGTTCGTGTAAAAAACGAGACCACGGGCGTCGAGTCCTTTGAGCAAGACGACGCGCGCGCTCGGCGTTCCCTCTCGCGTCGCGGTCGCGAGGGTCATCGCGTTCGCCTCGGGCACACCCGCCTTATGAGCCTGACTCAGCCACTTTTCGAGCTCTGCAAGCGGATCTGCGAGCGCATGCGATTCGTCGAAGCCCGCCTGCATGTATTCTCTTCGGAGGTCTGCCCAACGCGCGTCCGACATGTGAGATGTATCTCAATCCGGAGCGAAAACAGCAAGCGGTGAACGTCTCTGGTTGCTACGATACCGCCTCCGGGCCGCCGAGACAGCCATGACGACACGTCCTCGCATTTTGGTGATCGACGACGAGACCTCGCTCTCGACGGCGCTTCGCCGCGCGTTGATACGCGACGTGGACGTGGTCGTGTGCGACGGCGGCCACGACGCCGTGGCCACCTTGCTCGCGGATGATCAGTTCGATCTCGTGCTCTGCGACATCATGATGCCCGACATCACCGGCATTGAAGTCTACGAGCGAGTCGTTGCGACGAAGCCCACGCTCGGCGCGCGATTTGTGTTCATGACGGGCGGTACCTTTACCCCCGAAGTGCGAAAGTTTTTGGATCGTGCCGGCAACGCTCGCCTACAGAAACCCTTCGAGTTGGAGCCACTTCGTCGTCTCATCCACGATCACGCTTCGATCGGTCAGTGACGTCGTGGTTACGGACGTGGACGCAGAAGCGAGAGCGCGGTTCGTCTATCTGGTCGTGCGCGAACTCGGCGCGACGGGCGTGCGGATGGGCCGCCTGGGGCCTTCTACAGAGCCGAACGCTGTGCGGGTCGAACTCGGAGACGGCCGCGTAGTCGAAGCCACATTCGCGATCGACGCAAAAGACAACAGCGGGGCTCACGGTCGTTTGCTCTTGCTCGCGCGCGCATTCGAGAGCGCCATTTTTGGCGCGCCTCAGCCCCGCCCGAGCGAAGAGCCGGAGAGAGCCTTGGGCGAAGAACTCGGCGCGCTCACAGGTCGCGCTGGCGCGATTGATGCGGTCGTGATCGACGCACGATCGCCCGTCATTTGGGGCTCCGCGCGCGGTCTGGTCGGAACGATGGCCACGGCAGAGATCGTGCGAATTGGCAGACCCAAGCGCGTGGCCGGTGCAGCAGAGCCACCCACCGCAAAACGAAAAACAGAGCGAGTCATCGCGCGGGTACGTTCGCTCAAAGGCGTCGCGACGTTGGCTCGCGGTGGCCATGTCGCTCACGTCGAGCGGTCGCGAAGCGGCGGCTATCTCGCGCGCAGCTTTGCGAGCATCTATGTGCTCATCGTGATCTTCGAGGGACCCATCGACGACCTTCGCGCAGAGCGAGCGCTGCGTGAACACATGCAAGCGATCGAACGCTTGGTGATCGCATTGCCCCCGCGCGATCCGACGACCGGGAACGCCGGCGCGAATGTGGTCTCTCTCCGAGCAAAACGCGCCCGCCGGTAGGAGTCTGGTGTTTTTCGCCGATACCGGCGCGATCGCTGCGTCGGGGGTCGTCACCGTACGCGGAGTACGGCTCCTCCGCCCCGCCGCAGCGCTCGCTTGGTCTCGACGAAAACCACCGGACTCCTACTCGCTAGCGAGTGGGTTCATGGGTCTAATTGGCTATCAAGGACGCTGAGGTGATCGTCGAGCCACTTTTCGTCAACCTCCAACGCTTGAACGAACTCAATCACGTCCCCTTCTTCCGCAAACGGCAATAGCGCGCTGTTCGCATCCGCCGTGCTGGATGACGTCGTCCAAAATAGTACACGTCCGCGAACTCGTTTTCTGCCGCGACTTGGCAGAATTCGATGTGCGCGCAGGAGTGCAACTGGAATCAGATCACATCTCATCGACCGTCGTAGCCTTCTACGAGACAATCTCGCTAAGGGCAGTGATGAGGCGGTCGATGTCGGCTTGGTCGTTGAAGGCGTGGGGGCTTGCGCGGACGGTGCCGTCGAGTTTGGCGCGGGCGTGGAGGACGTGGGCGCAGTGAAAACCGCCTGAAACGCAGATGCCGAAGGTGTCGGAGAGTGCGCGCGCGACGTTTTCTTGTGTCATGCCTGGAGCGTCGACGACGATCGTCGCGAGGGCGATGCGCTCGCTCATGGGGAGACGATCGGCGAGCACGCGCACGCCTCGCAGTTCGCGCAGTTTGCCGAACATGTAGCTGCCGAGTTCTTCGTCGTGTGTGCGTACCGCCGCCAAGGTCATGCTGCGCAAGTAACGAATGGCCGCGCCCATGCCGATGGTGGCCTCGATGGCGGGAGTGCCTGCTTCGAAGCGGAAAGGCGCGTCGCGTGGAACGAAGCGACCCTCGAGTTCTTCGTTCAGCGAGACCATGCCGCCGCCGACTTGATAGAGCGCGAGGCGCTCGAGGTGCTCGCTCTTCGCCCACAAGAAGCCCACGCCGCTCGGTCCGAACATCTTGTGAGAGCTCGCTGCGAGAAAGTCGACACCGAGCGTACGAACGTCGATCGGCAGGTGACTGATCGATTGCGCTGCATCCAAAAGCACTGGGATTTTGCGGGCGCGCGCGATCTCGACGATGCGCGCGATGGGTGCGATGGCTCCGGTGACGTTCGAGACGTGACCCACTGCGATGAGCTTGGTGCGCGGAGTGATCAGCGACTCCATCCGATCCCACAGCGGCAAACCGTCTGCGTCGATCGGGATCGGCACGGGCTTGGCGCGCACACGCCACGGCAGCCAGTTGGCGTGATGCTCGCTCTCTGGAAACACGACTTCGTCGCTCTCGCCGAGGCCCATGCCGTGTGCCACGAGGTTGATCGCCTCGGTCGTGCCGCGCACGAACACGAGCTCGCTCGGGGAGCTGCCGATGAGACTCGCCGCCTCGAGTCGCGCTGCCTCGTAGAGGTCGGTCGCTTCTTCGCCCAGTGCGTGCACGCCACGATGAACGTTCGCGGTGGTGCGCTCGTAGTAGTCGATCACTGAATCGATCACGACGCGCGGCTTGGGTGTGGTCGATGCGCTGTCCAAGAACACCAGCGGTGCGCCGTTGACCGATCGCGAAAGAAGCGGAAAATCAGGGCGAACGCGTGCTGCGAGGTCGCTCACGACGACGCACTCTCGAATGTCTTCGCAAAGTCGATCGGAAAGCTTCGACGCACGACTCTGAACTTGCCGCTCGCCTCTGCGGCGATCGCTGTGGCCGTTCTCACGTCGACGCGCATGCCTTCGCATAACGGCGTGAGCGCGCGCACGACGCGATCGCGAACATCGGCGCGCGCGACCACGTCGACTTCGATCGCACCCACGTCGCGCTGCTGCACTTGGAATTGCACGACCTCCTCGATGTTGGTCATGGCGCGGTCGAGCGCAGCGCAGGTGACCATCGCGCCGTCTGGACGAATGACCGCGTCTTGCACGCGACCCTCGATGCTGCTCAACGCCGGCACTGTGGTGAACTTGGGAGGCGCATCGTTGGAGATCGACACCAAGTCACCGACCACGAATCGCAAGAGTGGCTGCGCGACGCGGTCGAGTGTGGTCACGACGACGAGCGCGACATTCTCGCTCCCAGGCGTCGGCACTTTTGCGCGCAGAAGCTCCACGTGCGTCGTGATGGGCGAATGATGCAACAAGCCGTCTTCGCCTTGCATGAAGAGGACGCCGACCTCGCTTGCACCATAGAGCTGAAAAATAGGCCCAGAATACGCGCGACGGATCGATCGCAAGTGCGCCTGCGTGGTTTGCGCGTACGTGAGTTGCACGAACCCAGACACGTCGATCGTCTTGCCGTTCGCGCTCGCGTGCTCTGCGAGAGCGGCCAGGTAAGCAGGGTCTGCTTCGAGACCGACCGCGCGATGGCGCGTCAGTTCGCCGAGCATGCGAGTCATGTCGTCTGCACGCCAGAAGGTCGGATCAGGGCGCATGTTCAAGAACAAGTGAGGACCGTCGACGCGCTCTTCATAGGAGAGATCGCCTGTGTGACAGACGCCGCCGCCACAGACAGGCGTCGTCAAAATGGCTTCCTTGTAGGGCGTTCCGACGCCGTCCATCGCACGCGCCACGAGCGCGTTGGTGCGCATCGCGCGCGACTCTTGGCGAAGCCACCAACCTTTGTCCCACAAAATGCGGAGGCGATCTTCGGTCGAGCCGCTCGTCTCGACGAGCTCGAGGTCACCGTTCTCCAACTCGAGCCGCGGATCGCGACCTGTTGGCAACCACGCTTTTGGCAAAGCCGAGCGCACGTCTTTTTTGAAGAGCAACGGCATGCGACAGAGAGTTGCTGCCAGCGACGACTCATGCGCCAACGGTCCGCGGCGCGCATAAAAAGGAATCTCAGTCGACGCACGCCGGATGGCGTCGAGCGCGCGCGCCTCGTGGTCGGCGTCTCGCTTGGTTTCGCCTTTGGCCTTGTTTTCAGCCACCGCCTGCGTCTGCATTGCGAGAGAGCTTAGCACGCGATCAGTCATCGTCGTCTCTCACCGCAACGCGTGCCGGGGTCTTCGAGATGCAGCCGTTCGCGCTGAGCAGACCGCATGCGAGCGCTTGGTTGAATGCTCCCGCGGGCAGGCGGTCTGCGTGATCGAAGTCCATGCCCATGGTCGCGAGCGCCCAATAGGATGCGTCACCGCGCGGGAGTGTCGCGACCTTCCCGTCTTTCGGCGCGCGCGCGATCGGCAGCTTCGTCGTGCGCAAGATCTCCGGCACGATCGCGATGAACGGTTCTCGATCGACGTCTTCACTCAACGCCTCTTCGATGGGCGGCGCGACCGCGTCTGCTTGCGACATCGGCGGCAAGTCGAGCAAGAGCTCGATCGTGCGCAGCACACTGGGCGTCGTGTAGCGCGTGTGCGTGGTCGCGCGCTTGGCGTGTCCGCCTGCGAACGCAACGAAGCTTCGATGCGAATCCACGTGATCGGCGCCGTTTTGTGCGTCGTCTTCGAGAACGATGATGAGTGTATTTTCCCAATACTGACTCTTGCTCACGCGTTCGA
>JAYVXK010000718.1:0-5149 GCA_043785265.1 Myxococcales bacterium
ACACGCCGCGACGAAACGCTGCGCGTGAGGCCTCGCGAGGGTCGTCGGCATGTGCGCTCATCGGCGCGAGCAACACGGCTGTGAACAAGACGCACGCGATAGCGCGCATGCACCAATCAATAGCGCGGAATGGTCGTGATGTGCGGTCCTTGCGAAGACGCTATCGCAGGCGCATGGACGGGCGGACGCTTGCGAATGTTCACCGGTCGGCTTGTTTTAGCCGTATTGACGCCAGCGTCGGGTAGCGGCGTGTCCGCGAGTTCCACCACGGATAGCGCGACTGTTGGCGTCGCTGCCAGAGTAGGTAACGGTGCCGGAGAAGAAGTCGCAGAGGCAGCGTGCCTGGCGGTTGGGGTGCGGTGATGCAAGGTGACCGCGAGCGCGAGGACACCGATCAATACAGCGAGGCCTGCGATCAAAAGCCCAACACGCGAGCCCATGTGTGGCGCACGCCGAACCCCTGCGGTCACTCCGGTCTCGGTCGGATAGTTCACCCCTGATTGAGTCACGACAGGCAAGGCAGTGTTGCTCGCGACGGCAGGCGGCCCGAGCGCGCGCCAGGCTCGAAGCATTTCTTCCGCACTCGCAAAACGGTCAGTTGCTTTGCGAGAGAGCGCTTTGTCGAGCAGCGCATCCAGTCCCGTGGGCACGGTGACGCGCGCAAGATCTCGCAGTCGGCGCGGCCGAGACTCGAGCTTCTCTGCGAGCAGTGCCATCTGCATTTCTGCGTCGAACGGCATGCGTCCGCACAAACTCTCGAATGCCACCGTGGCGAGCGCATAGAGATCGGCGCGACCGTCTACTCCCGATGCGCCGCGAATTTGTTCGGGGGCCATGTACGAAACTGTTCCGACCGCTTCGCCCGTCATGGTGAGCTTCTCACCGTCGCTCGCGTCGAGCTTGCACACGCCGAAATCCAAAATGCGCGCGTGCTCACGCGTCGTCACGGCATCCGCAGGAATTGGCTGGTTCGAGGGCAGGGTGGGGGCGTCGATGCGCTCGAGGAAAATGTTTCCCGGCTTCAGATCGCGATGCACGACGCCTGCCGCATGAGCGTCCATCAAACCGCTGAGCACGTCGTCCACGAGGAGACGCACTTCTTCCCACATGAGCACTCCTCGCTCGCGCAGGCGATGCGACAGCGAGGCGCCCGTGAGCAAGCGCATCACCAAAAATAGTTCGCCCTCTTCGGTTCGGTCGACGTCGTAGAGTTCGGGAACGAACGCGCTTTTGATCCGCCGCGCGGCGATAGCTTCGCGCTCGAGTCGCGCCATGAGCGTGTCGTCGACCACGCTTCGGCTCACGACCTTGATGGCGACCTCGAGTTGGTCACCTTGTCTGCGCGCCGCGAAGACCTCGCCCATGCCGCCGCGACCGATCGACGCCGACACGGTGTATTTTCCCCGCAGAACGTCGCCGGGCGAGATGGGCACGATTAGAGACTAGCAACAAGTCGAGCGTGTGTCGGAATCCTTGCGCATCAACCGGCAAGACGAGTCTTGCGTGGCGATGACGATCGGACGAGTTTGTCCGGGTGGCGGTCATCAATCTTCGTACGGAGGTCTCCGCGCCGATCGATCGCGTGTTCGATCTCTCGCGGAGCATCGACCTGCATGTCGCCTCCACTGCGCATACGGGCGAACGCGCGATCGCCGGCGTCACGACAGGCTTGATCGAGCTCGGACAAGAAGTCACATGGCGCGCGAAGCACTTTGGCGTCTGGCAGAACCTGACCAGTCGCATCACCGTGTTCGACCGCCCCAAGCACTTCCGCGATTCGATGGTTCGCGGAGCATTTGCTCGATTCGATCACGATCACACCTTCGAAGATCACGGCCCATTCACGCACATGATCGATCGCTTCGACTTCGACGCGCCTCTCGGCATTTTAGGCCGATTGGCGAGCGGTCTCTTCCTGCGGCGCTACATGGAGAGGCTTTTGTTGGAACGCAATCGCGTGATCAAACAAGCCGCCGAGTCCGAACAGTGGCGCGACTTTCTCACTCCCCGCGGAGTTCGCGCTTGAGCACTTTGCCAGTCGGATTGCGCGGCAGCGAGTCGATGAACGCGTACTCTCGCGGTACTTTCGGACCTGCGAGTTTGTCGCGCAGATAGGTCTTCAGTTCGCCTTCGTCGAGTGTCATGCCTTTTTCGACGACGACGAATGCCTTCACGCGTTCGCCCCACTCGGGATCTGGCACGCCAACGACGGCTGCTTCGAAGACCGCAGGGTGTTCTTCGATCGCGGCTTCGACCTCTGCCGGATACACATTCACGCCGCCGGTGATGACCATGTCGCGCTTGCGTCCCTCGATGAAATAGCGGCCCGCTGCATCGACCCGGGCGAGATCACCGACGCTGAAGAACCCGGAGAGCATGCTCTCACGCGTTGCGGTTTCGTTGTTGTGATAGCCGGCCACGAGTTGACTGTTCTTCACGTAGAGTTCACCGACCTCGCCGCGCGCGACGACGCGTTGGTCTTCACCCACGAGGCGAATCTCGTTGTGCGGCAGCGGTCTGCCGATGGTGCCTGGCGCGGCACGCAAATCTGCAGGTTTGCCCAGAGTCACAGTGCCCGTCTCGGTGGCACCATAAAAATTGTAGACGATGTCTCCGAAGGCGTTCATCGCCTCCACTGCGAGTTGTCCCGTGAGTGCCGCACCACCGCAGAAAATGAGCCTAAGCGAGCGTGTGCGGAAGCTCTCGCGTTGTTCTTTGGGCAACGTCACCAAGCGATGGAGCATCGTCGGCACGAGCGCGGTCGAGGTCGCGCGATGCGTCTCCACGGCGCGCAAGAACGTGTCGGGCTTGAAGTCGTCGAGGATCACCACCGTTGCGCCGAGCAAGTGGGTGAAGATGAGAAATCCATACGCGGTCATGTGATAGAGCGGGCACACCGTCAGGTGCACGTCGTCCGCGCGCATCGGTGTCTGCGCGATGAACTCGAGCGCCGCGACGAACGCCTCTCGTGGAAAGCGACGAACTGCGCCTTTGGGTTTGCCTGTCGTCCCCGACGTGTAAGTGACGACGGCCGCCGCTTCTTCGTCCACCACGGCGAGGGTGCCCGACGAGTGCGCAAAAACGTCTTCGTAGCGAGTAGTGCCGGGCACGTCCCCGCCGACGGCGATCAAGCGCTCGTACGGCAAATTCAGCTGTTTTGCAGCCTGCTCTACGGTTGGCCAGAGATCGTGCTCGAAGAAAATAAACTGGGCTCCGCAATTTTGCGCGAGGTACTGCAGCTCGCTCGGCGTGGACCTCCAAGACACCGCGACCGCCGCCGCACTCGCGCGCGCGACCGCATTCTGCACTTCGACGTGCTCCGGTCGATTGCGCATCATCGAGATGACACTCTGCTTGCGCACGAGGCCTCGCGCGACCAAACCGTGCGCGAGTTGATCGATGCGTTGATTGAGTTGACCAAAAGTGATGGTGCGATCACGCCACACGAGCGCAGGTGTGTTGGGCGAGTTGCGACCATGAATTTGATAAATGGCCGACGGGTTCTGGTGAGCGTGCCCAAGCACTCGAATGACTTCGCGGACTCCCGCTGGCCCCAATTCCCAGAGCAGCCCGCTCGTCACTCCGACATTCGTGGTGGCGCGAATTCGTCGTGGCGCGCCGCGGAGGCGCTGTCGCAAATTATCGAGAGTCGTGGCCATCGCAAACGAAGATAGGCGGAAAACGCGGCCCTTGCGGATCAAAGGTGGTAGTTTTGATCGCGATGGCTGAGCCCCCGTCTTCCCCGACCAAGCGCGATTCTGCCGTCGACGATGAGTGGAACGAGAAGCGCGACGAGGATCGCTCTGCCATCACGTTGCGTGTAGATTACAAACGTATCAACACCTTTTTCGCTGACTACACGAAGAACATTTCCAAAGGTGGCACCTTCATTCGCACGACCAAACCACTCGACGTGGGCACTGAATTCGTGTTCGTGCTGTCGTTCCCGAGCAAAGAGCAGCAGCTCAAGTTGCGCGGCGAAGTGATGTGGGTGACGCCCGAGAGCGACGCCAATGATCAGACCGGCAAGCCACCGGGAATGGGCATTCGCTTCTTGTTCAACAACGACGAAGAGCGCCAAAAGGTCGACGACTTCGTCGAACAGTTGATGGCGCAAGCACTCGGTGAGCACATCTCCACCAAGCTGATGGCAAAAAAGCCTGTCAGCTAGATCGCCTACCTAGCGCGAGAATGCGCTCGCGCCCGTGCGCGACCATGGGAATGCGAACTTGCGGAACTCACGCGATACCGATTTGCGAACGAAGTCCTCGCGCACGCTGGCGGGTAGTTCGCTCATTTTCACGCGAGAGCGGGACACTTGCTCTTCGTCTTTTTCGAAGGTGACGCGCATCACGACGTCGACGTCACCTGTGTGTGCGTCTTTGATGAACTCGAGGTCGACCGACTTGACTCGCTCCTCGATCGACGACACGACATCGGGATCTGGATCGCCGCGCAAGGCCTTTTCGATGCGGGATTTCTCATTGGCACCTCCGCCGCTCCCTGCCGCGAGCTTCGACGCCAACTCGGGGACGAGCCACGCTTCGATCGATTCGGAAGAGTCGCCCACGAGCGCGCGTTTGCCCTGCCTGTGTCGAACGACCAAGTAGACGACGACGAGCGCGAGGAGTGCCAAGACGATCAGCATGGCGCTGAGCATACGCCGTTCTAGGGCGGTGAGTAGGTCGCGCGGGGCAGGCATGCCTTGAGCGGGCTGCCATTGAGCCCTACGCTCGTGCCATGGATTTCGAACAAGAGATCACGCGACTCAAAAAGGAGAGGAACGCCATCGTTCTGGCGCACTACTACCAAGAGTCAGAGATCCAAGACGTGGCAGACGTCATTGGTGACTCCCTGCAACTCGCTCAAGCGGCGGCCAAAACACAAGCGGACGTCATTTGCTTCGCGGGTGTGCATTTCATGGCCGAGACCGCGAAGATTCTCAATCCCAATCGCGTGGTCGTCCTGCCGGATCTCGACGCCGGGTGCTCACTCGCGGACGGTTGCCCCGCTGACCGCTTCAAAATTTGGAAAGCCAAATATCCAGGCAGCGTGGTCGTGTCGTACATCAATTGTTCCGCCGAAGTGAAAGCGGAGAGCGACTACATCGTCACGTCTTCCAACGCCGAAAAGATCGTCCGGAGTATTC
>JAYVXK010000719.1:0-5129 GCA_043785265.1 Myxococcales bacterium
TGCGCCAAGACGCTCTCTCGTCCCCAAAGTGGCTGCGAGTGACGCACTTGCTCCAACATAGAGTGCTTGTGCCGTCCGCGCGCTATCCTCTTTCGCGGATCGCATGCGTGTTCGGCTCGACAAGTATCAAGGTGCACACACCACCATGCAGACCAAGACGATCTTCATGATCGTCTGCGGGTCGCTGGGCGTGGTGCTGTTCAGCTTCATCTTGCTGCTCGGCGTGTTGCTCATCTTCATGCCCGACGGAACGCTCTGGGAAAATCGTGGCGGGTTTTTCGTCGCCATCTTCACGGGTTTCTTTCCGCTGGTCGTCTCTGTCTTCGTGGTGTGGCGCGGCTTTGCTGGCCGCTCGCACTTCGCCAAACTGCGTGATTTGGCTGCTTTCGCGCGTACCAAACCGGTCTTCACGCGGGAGGAGATGGCTCGAGCGCTTTCTCTCAACGCCCAAGACGCGGAGCGATTGTTTCTCGAAGCGATCACCGAAGAGATCGTCGTCGCGGGGATGGAGGACTACGAGCCGCGTGGGCTGACCCCTGTCGCTGCTCCTGCGCTCGCGGCAGCCCCCTCCCGTCCGACGCCCGAGCCCTACGCGCGCCTCTCAGGTCTCGAGACGCCAGTCCACTTCGTGGGAGGCACTCCCGCGCAATTCGCAGATCTCGGTCCGACATCACCCGTGTCGCCAATCCAGCCTGGCTCGTTGCCGATCTCCATCGGAGCCGGCACGCTGCTCGGCAACACCTACCGCGTGGAGTCACCGCTTGGATCGGGCGGGATGGGCGAAGTCTATGTCGCTACGCATACGCGAACAGGCCGGAAATATGCAGTCAAAACGCTCCATCCAGATTCGCGTCTCTCACCCGACGCCATCAAGCGGTTCGAACGCGAGGCTCTTGCGGCGAGCGCGCTCGGACATCCGAACATCGTCGCGGTGCACGACTTCAATCGCGAGGGAGACCTCTATTATCTCGTGATGGACTTGCTCGAAGGCGAGACACTCGAGATGCGCCTCGCTCGCGTGGGATCGCTCTCTTGGCCAGACGCGCAGCGGCTCGCGTTGGAGCTCGGGTCGGCGCTCGCGGTTGCGCACGATGCGGGTCTTTTGCACCGAGACATCAAGCCCGCCAACGTGTTGCTTGCCTCGGTGAAGGACGCTCCCGAGCGCGCAGTGCTCCTCGATTTTGGCTTGGTGAAGACACTCAAAGACGGCGCCATCTCCCGCATTACGGCCACTGGCGCGGCTGTTGGCACTCCCATGTACATGTCGCCGGAGCAGGCGCGCGGAGAGCCTCTCGAAGTCACGAGCGATGTGTATGCGCTTGGTGCTGTGGTTTACGAAATGGTGACGGGGGCGCCGCCGTTTTTGGATCGCACGCTCGCGAATGTGTATGCCCGACTGCTCAACGAGCCTGCGGCACTTGCGTCGAAGGTGGCCACACGCGCATTGCCTCCAGGGTTGGATGCGGTGCTCAACCGCGCGCTCGCGAAGGATCCGAAGAGTCGATATCCGAGCGCACGCTCTCTGTCTGCAGCGTTTGCAGATCTCGCCGATGACGCTCCAAGTACGCTGCGAATTGCCTGATTTTGCCGTGTCACACGCTGTCACGTGACAGCACGTGGGCCCACCGTGCATGTGCGTCTACGCTGCTGCTTGGAGGTCATCGATGAAAGTTAAATCCAAGGTCAAGGCAGGCATCGTGTCGCCCCGAGATACGCAGTCAGGTTGACGAAGATCGACGACGAGGGTGTGTCCACCAGGACCGCCCTCGTCGATCGATGAGCCGCGGCTAAACGGCCGCGAGAGCGTTACGCAGGTCGTCTAGAAACATTTCGATGCGATCGGCGTGCGTGCGAAACGAGAGCACGCATGCGCGCAGCACGAACGCACCCCGCAAGACCGTGCCCGTGAGAAAGACGCGTTGTCGGCCGTTCACTTTCTTGAGCACCCGACGATTGAGCGCGTCGAGATCAGCGCCAGTCAATCCCTTGCGCGGCCCGACACGAAACGCAAAGAGCGAAAGCTCCGGTTCGGCCACGATTTCGATGTTTGGCATTGCGCGGATGGCTTCGCACGCGAGCGCGGCGAGATTCATCTTTTCGTCGAGCGCCTCGCGGAACACACCCGCGCCGTGCATCTTCAGCGGAAGCCACACGCGCAGCCCACGAAAATCTCGCGACAGTTCTGGACCCAAATCGCAAAAATCCGTGAAGTGGTCGTCGCTCTGCATGGGCGGCAGATAGCTCGCTTGCATCGCGTGAGCGTGGCGAAGCGTCTCGTTCGAACGCACGACGAGTGCGCCGGTGCCGTAAGGCAAAAACAGACTCTTGTGCGGGTCGAGTGTGATCGAGTCTGCGCGCTCCAGACCAACGAGTGCCTTCTTGCCACGCGTGGTGAGCGCGAAGAATCCGCCATACGCCCCGTCCACGTGCAGCCAGAGTTTTCGTGCTCTTGCTAGGTCTGCGATCTGCGGGAGGTCGTCGATCGCGCCCGTGTTGGTCGTCCCTGCGCTCGCGACGATCATGCACGGCGTCTTGCCATTCACCACGTCCGCTTCGATTCGCTCCGCGAGCGCGCGTGTGTCCATTCGAAATCTCTCATCGCTCGGGACAACCGAAACTTGGTCGCGGCGAAAGCCCGCAAAACGCGCGGCTTTGGCGATGGAATGGTGTGCTTGATCCGATACGTAAATGACCGCACGGCCAAAGTCCTCACCCAGGAGGTTCTCGCGCGCTGTGACGATGGCGATCAGATTCGCCATCGAGCCGCCAGTCGTGAGCAGCCCTCCCGGACTGGGGTCCTTGCCATACCCCACGATCTCCGCAAACCACTGGACGACATTGCTCTCGAGTTGCGCCAAGCCTGGAGCCGCGACCCACACTCCGACAAAGCGGTTCACCGCGCTCGCGACGAGATCGGCGACCGCCGAGTGCAGGAGCCCGCCGCCTGGGACGTATCCGAGATACCCCGGCGAAGCGCAATTGAACGAACGCGGAACGATCCGCCGCACGACCTGCGTGATCAGCTCCTCGTAGTTCGCGCCCGCTTCGGGAAGACCCTCGCGCAAGGACCGCGCGAGCTGCTTGCCTCCGCCGGTGGCATGCATCGTCTGCGTTGGAAGCGACGCAACATGCCGCACGATCTCGTCCGTTGCGTGCTCGACCATTGCACGGAACTCGTCGCCTGAGAGGTCGAGGGGGGACGCGGTCATCGATGCGCGCACGGACTCTACTCGAAGTGGGGTTGGTCATTGGACGATCCGCCGGCCGGTGCGTGCCCCAAGGAATCGTGCGCTCTGCACGGAAGGTACGGCGCTCGCAATGATCTCCAGGTACAGAGCATGCAAATCATGAAAACAGCAAAAATTGGCGGCGGTTTGGTGATCCACGATCCGCGTGGTGGTGGTCGGATTCACCATGGCCTTCTCGCCCTTGGTCTCTCCTCGATCATGGTGCTCGGCTGCACCGAAGAGATCATCGTGGTCGAGCCCGCGGCCTCAGATGACGCAGGCTCGGGCGCAGACACGAGCGGTCCGCCGGTGACGCGAAAGGATGCCGGCGCTGACGCGAGCTCTCCGCCCATCGACTCTTCGGTCGCCCAACAACCCGACACGTCCGTCCCCAGCTCGGACCCGTCACAGATCTGCGTCGACGCGATCAACAGCTATCGCAAGACGCTCAGTCTGCCACCACTCCAACGTTGGAATTCCAACGAGTCGTGCGCGGGCACGCAAGGTCTTGCAGACTCGAAGAGCGGAACGCCGCACAGCGCGTTTGGTAAATGTGGAGAGTGGGCGCAAAACGAATGCCCAGGTTGGCCCGGCCCCGAGGGAAAGATGATCACCGGTTGCCTGCAAATGATGTGGAACGAAGGCCCCGGCAGCGACTTTTCGACGCATGGCCACTACATCAACATGTCGAGCCAGCAATACACGAAGGTCGCGTGCGGCTTTGCCACTGCATCGAACGGGAGCATCTGGGCCGTTCAAGACTTCCAGTAGTCGGCGCAGGTGCTCGCTAATGGTCGTTGGGTGCCGCGGTCTGGCAACCTGCGTCGGGATGCTTGGCAAGGTACGCGTCGAACCCCTTGAAAATAGCGTGTCCGAAGCGTTCGCCCATCATGGCCCCACCGGACTTTTTCAAGTGCACGAGGTCCCACTCGGCGAGACCCATGTTCGCAAAGCGAAGCATGCTCATGTTGCCGCCCATCGCCTCGCGAAAATCCCAGAAGGCCGCTTGGTGTTTGCCGGCGATGTCTTTGAGTTGCTTGCTCAGCTTGACGATGCGCGGATCGCTCTCCGTGTCCGTGCGGTGCAGTTCGATGTCTGGCGGGCTAAGGACCAAAAGCGGAAGGTTAGGGATCGCTTGCCTTAGACTCTCGAACACCGAGGCCATCCACCGCTCGTGATACGTGGGCGCGAACAAGTTGGTGCCGATCAAAAACACCACGAGGTCGTAGTTGCGGTGTGCGACCTGAGGGACGCGTGTGGCGTCTTTGACGCGGACCATTTGTTCGAAGTTGAGAGCCCCTGTACCCAAGGAGTCGACGATGAACGTCGGGCTTCCGCGCTCCATCGATGCGCCAAACAAACGGACCTTGCCGTTACCCTTGACGATGCATTCGATCTTGTGAGGACCGTCGCCAAGATCCAAGTGTTCGAACGCAGCCTCTAAGTCTGCGCTCCCAGCGGTGGACACGTCGTGGTCGAACTTGCCGTCGACCTTGATCGTGAAGTCGCCGCCGTTGGGGCGCTTCATGTAATAGATGTCGACCTTGTCGACCGTGGTGCCGATCGGCGCATCTGCGTCTGCTGTTGCTACCGAGGCCCACGCGCCCACGTCGCCAGACTCCGCTGCGATGTTGGCAAAACCGTAGTTGGCGTCGCCGATGCCGTTGGTGCTGGTCGCGATCTCGCGCCAGGTGTCCTTGATGTCGTGGTGGACATCCATGTGTCGGTACCATGGCCACGGCATCGCGAGCGCGACGTAGCCGTGACCGCCATCGCCGAACTTGGCTTGCAACTGGCGGCGAAGGGCGCCCGTGATGTAGTCCATCGTCATGTTCGAGTCGCCGTACACGCCGATGCGAACGTGGTCGGTGGCTTTGCCGCGCAACAACTGAGCGACGCGCT
>JAYVXK010000720.1:0-5110 GCA_043785265.1 Myxococcales bacterium
CTCGGAGTGCCTGGAGTCGTCGCGACGATCGCCATTCGCGTCATCATGCATAAGCTCTTTGCAGAAGTATTGTTCACCGTTTTTGCGTTCGTCCTCGTCACCATCTTGGCCTCCGTCGCGGCGCGCAACGGACAGTTTGTGCGTCGATGGCACGATCACCGTGAGGCCAGCGGGTGGCTGTCTTCAGTCTTGATCGCTGCAGTCGCGGCAGCAGCCGCCGTCGCACTCATGGATGTCGTCGCGGGATTGCATGCCGAACGAACAGGTCTTGGAGCGGTGGCGTCGGAGAGTCTGGACTTCTCGCAGCGGGTGCGCGTGCTTCTGCAAACAATCGAAGAAACGCGCGACGCTCATCTCTACGCGTGGGTCGATGGGGTGTTGGCGTTCGCGATCGTCGGCTCAGCTCTGATGGGAGCCATGGGCCGCCGACCCGACAACACGCAAACACCACTCGCCGCGCCATCGGCCATCGCGATCGGCAGTGTGATTGCCGTGGTCATCGCGGTCGTCGGAGTACGCACCCATGCGAGGGCTGCGTGCGAGCTTGCCGCAACAGTCAATCCTGCGGCACATGCGCGACCGCCCACGTTGCTTCCTCTCGACCTGCCAGTCGTCGAGGATGTCATCGTGTTCGAGACGGGCGAGGGCGGCGGACCAACTCTCATCGTATCGGCCAGCGGAGCCACCACGCTCAGCCGCCCACTCGCAATCCCGAACTACGATCAAATGACTGGCGGAGATACCAACATCGACGTCTTCGCCGACCGCAAAGCAAAATGGGGGGACGTCGCGCACGCGATCCGTGAGGCTCTAGGAACGACGTACCTCTTCGACACGCGTATTCGACTCCCACGAGTCTCGATTCAGGTCCTCTCGGCGGCCCAACAGAGTCCTGCGCGACTCGATGAATATGCCGTATTTGTCGGTCATTTGGTCTCCGCCATCCAGCTGCGCCTCGAGCAGCAGGGTGAGGCAGAATATCCTCTACCCAGCGTCTCTGCGCGCGAAGACGAGAACATGGGTGCCGTCGTTGATCACGTCGCTGCAGCCAATGTTGGTCATGACTCACCCATCTTGCGGTCGCCGACGGGCGATTGGCGACACTGAGCGGGTTGTTCCTTAGGGTTAGGGATGAGCGGGACGGGAATAACGGGGACCGCGACGGGAACGGGAACGGGGACCGCGACGGGAACGGGGACCGCGACGGCGACGGGTGCGGCGACGGCGGACGGGTGCGGCGACCGCGACGTGCTTTGGACTTCGGCGTAGGGTGATTGCGATGTCGGTCGACCGCGAACCCGCCCAGCGCACCGTCGCTCTTTCGCGCCGACGTCTGGGTGTCTACACCTTCTTGGTGATCGCCACTTCCCTGACGATCGCGATCGCGTCTCTCATCATCTGGGAAGCCGCCGCCGATGCTGGCCGCCTGTACTTGTGGGTACTGCTTGGATGCGCGCTGACCGTTACGTTCGCAACACTGGGCGCGCGGGTGGTTCGAGGCGGCGCGCTTCCGACCATGATCGTCGCGGCATTGGCAGCGACGCCTGCGGTGCTGGGAGCCGTGCTGTTCAGGCAATCGGTCGGCGTCACGATCAGAACACTAGGAGGGCACGGCGACCTTACTGCGGCGGCACGTACTCTGGCTGCGGGCGCCGTCGAAGCGAATGTATCCTTGGTCTTCGGTTGCGCTCTCGCGGGCTGTGGCTTCTTGACGCTGAGCGTGGCGCTCTTGGGAAGCGCCGCTTCTTTCGATCGCGGATCCGCTACGCCCGCAGGCCTTTCATGGATCACACCTCTTGGGCTCGGACTCGCGGGCGTTCTCACGACGATCGCGATTCGCGCGATCAGGAGCGCCGTCTTCGTCGAGTTTGGCTTCACAGTGGCCGCGTTGATCGTCATGGCGAGCTTGGCATCCGTCGCGGCGCGCAACGGGCGGTTCGCACGCGAATGGCTCGATCGACGAGAAGCCCATAGTTGGGCGGCGTCTGTCTTGGTCGCCGCAGTCGCAGGGGCAGCTGCCGTCGCGCTCGCGGATGTCGTCGCGGAATTGCACACCGAGAGCGTCGGTCTCGCGTCGCTACTACGCGCGGACAATTGGGACTACTCCGACCGGGCGCGCGTGCTTCTGCAAACGCTCGACAACACACGAGCCAGTCATCTCTACGCGTGGGTCGATGGTGCAGTGGCGTTCGCGATCGTTTCGTCTGCGTTGATCGCGATGGGACGCAAACCTGACGGCGAGATGCGCACGCCGCTCGGCCGCACGCTGTATGTCGCACTTGGGAGTGTCGTGGTTGTCATCGCGACGATCGTCGGCGTGCGGATGTCGAGCACGAGCGCCAGCGAAGACGCCACCGCGGCATACGCACTTCCCATTGCTCCCACTCCCGCGATGCCCCATGTGGACCTTCCTGTCGTCGCGGATGTGATCGTGTTCACCACAGGTAGCGGAGGGGGACCGACTCTCACCGTGCAAGCCAGTGGCGCCAGCACTGTCAGTCGACCTGTGGTCGCTCGACCAGGCGAATGGGACTTCAACCTCGAGGTCTATGCCGACCAGAAAGCAAAGTGGAGCGCGGTCGCCAGCGCCATTCATGAGACGCTGGGGGGCAAATACGGTTCAGCCATGGCGAGGCTCCCGACACTCTCGATTCACGTCGTTTCGACGGCCAGCCAAGACCAGACTCGATTTCGCGAATACGCTGTATTTCTAGGGCGTCCGATCTCCGCGTTAGAAGTGTGCCTCGAGCAAGCGGAGCAGCCTCACCTGTACTACCCATCCGCTGACGAGTCGCCGCAGCCCAGTGTCTCTGCGCGCGGCGACGAAGACATGGATGCTGTCGTTGCACACATCACCGCAAACAACCGTGGTCGTCATGGACCCATCCTGATGTCCCCAACAGGGGACTGGCGACACTGAGTACCTGTCAGCCTCGCGCGCGGCGCGCGTCGGTCTAAGCAGAAGCTCTTCGTCCCGACGGATTCGGGCACGGGCCTACGAAGCCTGTTGTCCAGGTTCGACTCCTGGCGAAGAGACTCTGCAAACTGATTCGCGTTCCGGAACGCGATCGACTTGCACTCGTGGCGCCACGAGAGCCGACGTAGCCCAACGTGGTAGAGGCAGCAGACTCAGAATCTGCACAGCGGTGGTTCGAATCCACCCGTCGGTACAACACTGCGGTGGCAGTGTTGGCGCGAGGGTGAGGTCTTTTTTGCGGTCACCGTTAGGTAGAAACATTAGTTTTTTTTGAGGGCGATTTCATTATGCGTACGCTCATGCTCACTCCCTGGATGTCGCCGCACGAGGTCATTACTTGGCAGCGTGCGATTGTGCTGACGATTCTTGGCAAGGTGGAGGTCGTCGCTGAATACGACGAGGTCGTGCGTTCGCCTTCGATCGAATTGCGTACGCCTGCGGTCGTGCGCATCAAGCGTGGCCTCGTGCACAAGAAGCGTCCCATTCGTTTTTCGCGCACCAACGTCTACACGCGTGACTCGTTTCGTTGTCAGTACTGTGGTGAGCAAAAGCTCGCTCACCAATTGAACTACGACCACGTCATCCCGCGTGTCCGAGGTGGCAAGACCGATTGGACCAACATCGTGACGTGCTGCTACGCCTGCAACGACAAGAAAGGCGGGCGCACGCCGGAGGAGGCCAAAATGCGCCTCCTCCGCAAGCCCATCAAGCCCTCGTGGCTCCCTGCGCTTGCTGCGTTGGACGTCGACGTACACAAGGTTCCCGAACCTTGGGTCGCGTTCTGCACCTGAGAACACCCGCTCCTCTTTTTTGTCCGTCTCACGCGCGGCGATTCCAGAAGAAGAGCGGGGTTCCTTAGGGTTAGTGTCTTTGGAAGGAAAACTGATCGAGCGATCGGGCCTGTTTCGAATGCAGTGCGCGCGTCCTTTGCGATGCGTGGGGTGCGAGACCTCTTCTTTCCGCCCGGCGCTGCTTTCCCAGCTCCCGTTCCCGTTCCCGCAGCCTCTCGGCGCGAGGACGTGCGGTCCGCTCGGGCGGGAGGGGCTGCAATCTCCGCCGTCAGCTCTGGGTGAGCTGCCTACTCTTATAAAGTGGGCGGTCGGGTTCGAATCCCGAACGGCGGACCTCACCTTCCCATCTCGCCAGTCCAACGTCGGCGCGCCTCATGTCCCCAGTTGTCGGAGCGCTCCTGCGACGTCCGCGACCCACGAGCACGGCCGTGTCGACGTCGAGAATGGGAAACATTTCTTTCATGGGTGCTTTTTTTGTTACTTGTCAATACAACTATCGGCTGAGCCATTGTTGGCTCGCGGGGTGCGGTCTGGTTAACCATCCAGGTTCTTGAAGATCTTCTGCAGAGTCCGCCGTGTGACCGTCAAGTCGCGCTCGCTGATGCCCGCGAGCATGCGATCGACGATGTCGCGAGCGGCGGGGACCAACCTGGGCTTGAGAGCGTTTCCTTCGTGCGTAAGGTAGACAATGCGGGCGCGCGCATCACTTGGGAGTTTTTTTCGGATGACCAGCTTGCGCGCCTCGAGGCCGTCGATCATGCGGCTCATGGTCGGTTTGTCGCGAAACGTCGAGTCGCAGAGTTCGTTTTGGGCGCGACCGTCTTGTTCCCAGAGTCTGACGAGCACCACCCACTGCTCGGGTGTCAACTCCACACCGTGATCGCGGAAGACGCGATAGATCTCGTTGCGAGTCGCCTGATAGACGCGGTGCACCCAAAACGCGAGCGCATTGTCGAGGACGATACCGTCACCTTGGAACTGATCGCGCACGAACGTTCAACTAGCGCGGCTTGACATCGTTGTCAATGCAACCAGTACCCAGCCTTCCAGGCGGCTAAATCGAAAAGAAGGCTTTGATTCGACCCAGTATTTGGCTGGTGCGTTCTTCGATGTCTTTCTTCACATCGGCCTCGTTGCCCTTCTCGTGCTCTACCAACTTGGCTTGTCGCTCCGCCAAGACACGACTGATGGTCTCGGCCAGTTGCGGGTGGGAGTGCAGAGTGGCTTTGAACGCGTCGCGGTCGATGGCAAAGAGTTCGCATTCTTCTGCCGCGACCACATTCGCGTTGCGCGGCTCGCCAGTCATCAGCGCCATCTCGCCAAAGAACTTTCCGGCGGTGAG
>JAYVXK010000721.1:0-5104 GCA_043785265.1 Myxococcales bacterium
GAAATGACCGCGCCCGAAATCGCTGAATCGCTCGGTGTTCCGCTCAATACTGTTTATTCGCGACTACGCGTGGCTCGACTCGAGCTCGAAGCCGCACTGCGCAACAGCGGGGAGTTTCCGGCCACACACACAGAGACAACCATGCGGGCGGGAGGTGCGCGATGATCGAGGGACTCGGACCCGAAGCGACAGACTTGCTCCGCGAAGCACACCGCGATGTTCCGTCTCACGCGCAGCGCGCGCAAATGTGGCAAGGCATCGAAGCTGGCGTGGTCGGTTCGGCGGTAGCGGTCGGCGGCGTCAAAGCCATGAGCGGACTCACCAAGATTCTGCTCGGTGTCTTCATCGGGGGAGCGCTCACTGCGACGATTGGAGCAGTTGTCATCCCTGCGCTCCGTCACGACACAGACTCAGGGTCGCAACCTGTCATCGCGCGCAAATCAGTCGACGCGCCGTCTGTCATTGGGTCGAACACCAATCGCAGTGTGGGCAGCGGAACCGATTTCGAGTTCGGCACCGATCCTCTCACAGCTGGCGGCTCAGCCCGTGCAGACGGCAAGGGCAACAACGGATTGTCGCCTACGAGCGCTAATGCGGATAACGCACATGGCGACCGCGACAATGCCAACAGTCTGGCAAAAAACGGCACGGCTGCAGCCACCAACAAGACCACGACCGTGAACGAAGACCCGCTCGTGCGAAAAGCGCGCTTGCTCTCCGAGGCGCGCGGAGCACTCCTGCGCGGCGACGCAGACCAAGCATTGCGCATCGCCCGGACAGCTCGTTCCATGCCAAATTCTGGCCTCGAACCCGAAGAACTCGCACTCGAGGCGCGGGCCCTTCGGCAACTTGGTCGTCCTTCCGAGGCAGAGGCAGTCGAACGAGACCTCGCGCAGCGCTTCCCCGAGAACTCGCTGACGCGTTGACTCTCGAGAGCGGCGCCCTCACCGTTGGCGCGTGCGATTGATCTTCACCGAGAACATGCACTCGTTGATGTTGCCTGCGGGGCATCGTTTCCCGATTGGCAAATATGACAAGATCCACGCGCACCTATCCGCGCGTTTCGGTTGGGCGATGCAGCTCGGAGTGCCCGCAGAGAACGGCGACTTGCGATTGGTCCATGGTGCCGAATACATCGCGAGCATCAAGAATGGGACGCTCGCGACGAGCGCCGTTCGTCGCCTGGGTTTTCCGTGGTCGCCGGCTCTCGTGCTCCGTGCGACGCGCAGCGTCGGGGGCACGTTGTCGGCTCTTTCGTGGGCAATGCAAGAAGGAGCGGCGGGCCACCTCGCCGGCGGAACGCATCATGCGTTTGCCGATCGTGGAGAAGGCTTCTGCGTTTTCAACGACATCGCGGTCGCCATCAGAGTGGCGCAGCGCGATCATCACGTTCGCAAAGCTGCGGTCATCGATCTGGATGTTCATCAGGGCAACGGCACCGCCGCCATCTTTGCAGGCGACGCCAGCGTGCTGACGGTGTCGCTGCACGGCGCCAAGAACTACCCCTTTCGCAAAGAGACGAGTGCACTCGACGTCCCACTGCCAGACGGCACGACAGACGACGCCTACATGAGTGCGCTCGGCCCTGCGTTGGATCGTGTGGAGTCTTTTCGTCCCGAGCTTTTGTTCTTCCAAGCCGGGGTAGACGTTCTCGACGGCGATCGTCTCGGGCGCATGCGGCTGTCGCATGCTGGGCTGCACGCGCGCAATATGGCTGTTTTTAGCCTCGCCAAGCGCCTCGCTGTTCCTCTCGTCGTCACGCTCGGCGGCGGCTACCATCGCGACATCGAAGAGAGCGTCAGAGCGCATGTTGGCGTCTACGAAGACCTGGTCCAATCGAATCGTGGATCCTACAGATAGAAAAAGTAAATGAGACTCATTCGAATCGCGACGGCGAGCATCGACACCACGGTGGGTGCGACCAAGAGCAATGTCGATCGCGCGATCGCCGCGTGCGAGTCTGCCGCCAAGGACGACGCCACCGTCGTCGTGTTGCCCGAACAAGCGATCGGCGGCTACGCGCCCGAAGACCTCGTGCAATGGCGAGCGTTCGTCGACGCGCAGTGGATCGGCCTCGAGCGACTCGCCAAGGCAACCGAAGCTTCGCGATCCATCGTCGCCGTCGGGGTGACCGTCGCGATCGACGCACGCCTCTACAACGCGGCCGCCCTGCTGTTCGCTGGCAAAATCGCGGGGCTCGTGCCCAAAGAAAAACTACCGACCTACAACGTCTTCTACGAAGAGCGGACCTTCGCGCATGGCGCGCCGGGCATGCGCGAGTCCGTTCGTGGCGTGCCCTTTGGTGATTGCGTGTTTGCCTTTGACTTTGGCATCGTCGCACTCGAAGTCTGCGAAGACTTTTGGTCTCCCGATGGTCCGATGCGAAGGCGCTGCTACGCAGGCGCAGAGCTCGTGCTCAATGTGTCTGCGTCGCCCTTTCGAATTGGTGTTGCCAGCACGCGTCGCGAGATGATCGCCACACGCGCGGCAGACAATCAATGCACCTTGGCTTACGCGAATCTCGTCGGCGCCAACGATGGCCTCATCTTCGACGGTGGAGGTTTTGTCGCACAAAATGGCCGTTTGGCGCTCGAAGCTCCTCGCTTCACCGAGTCGGTCGTGGCGGTCACGGTGGATCTCGATCGCACACGCAGACTACGCACGGAGAACACCACATGGCGTACTGACCGTGACACCTTCACGAGCGCCACCCGCGGCCCGGAGGTCATCACGATGGCAGGCGCGCCCCGGTCGACGAGCAAGCTCACGTATCCATTTCCGCCGAACAAGAGCTTCTTCTTGCCCGCCGCCGTACAGCCTCCTTCCCCTCGCGTTGAATTCTGCGAAGAGGTCTTGGACGCGCTCACTCTCGGTGTTGGTGATTACTTCGAGAAGACTGGCGCCTTCAAGACCATCGGCGTCGCGCTCTCTGGCGGTCGCGACAGCCTCTTGTGTTTGTGGATCGCGCGTCGCTACATCGATAAACGCTATTTCAACTTGGATGAGTCGGCGCGCGACGCAAAGGCTCGCGAAATGCTCCGCGCGTTCTTCATGCCCTCTCGCTTTTCGTCACTGCGCACGCGCGCTGCTGCCGAGGCCACGGCCAAAGAACTCCATGTGCCTCTTCAGATCGTTTCAATCGACGACGCATTCGAGCGCGAAATCGCCGAGGCCGAAAAGATGCTCCAACCAGGCGAGTCGCTGACGGCCACTGCCAAACAAAACATTCAAGCGCGATTGCGCGCCGTGCGGATGTGGACGTGGGCAAATAGCGCGAGCGGGTTGTTTTTGCAGACGAGCAACATGAGCGAAAAGTCCGTCGGCTACACCACGATCGGTGGCGACATGGAAGGCGCGCTCAGCGTCATTGCCAATCTCCCCAAGACCGTCGTCAACTTCATACTCGATTATCTGCACGAGACGACACGGTCGCCCGCGATCGCGATGACCGTGGAAATACCGGCCTCCGCAGAGCTCGCGGAAGATCAAGAAGACGAAAAAGATCTCATGCCGTTCCCCGTCCTCGACGCGTGCTTCGCGCTCTACGCCGGCGAAAAAATGAGCGTGGCCGAAGTCAAAGACGTGCTGCGCGTGATGTTCCCCGAGCACGCCGGCAAGACAGACTCATGGGCCGACAAGTTTGGCCGCCTCTTCGTCGCGTCCATCTACAAGTGGGTACAGACGCCCATCACGTTGCATGTCGGCAATCTCGATCTCGATCGCGAACGCGCTCTGCAGCTCCCGGTCGTGCAAAAAACCGAGTGGTGAGAGCGTCTCCACATCGGTCTCACTTGGCAGTGAGGCTCGCGAGTGTTCCAGCGCTTTGCGCGGGCGGTCCGAACTGCGGCAACGAAAACGCTTGAGCGAACGTCACAAAAAAAGTCACGGGTGACACTCCCTCGAGTGGCGTCTTCGAGATGGGAATGCCCAAGTCCGCGCGGAACACGATGCGGTCGAATTGCGGAAACAGCGCCCGCAGGCCCACTCCGACGGTGTGGTGCGGATGCAGGTTCGACCAACCGTCGAAAGCATCTGCCACGTCGTAGAAGAGTACTCCTCCGAGTTGGACCTTCAGGATGTCGACCGGTCGTGAACGGTACTCGAGATTCGACGCGACGACGTCTGTGCCAAACAAGTAGCTAGTTGGATATCCGCGTAGTCGGTTATTGCCGCCGATGGTGTTCGACGTATTGAGATAATTTTCCCAGCGGTTGATGACCTGGCCGCTCCAAACCAAACGTCCGATGGGCGTGCGTGGGGAGGCGAGGTAGGCCGAAGCTTGAAAGACGCCTTGGAGCACGTGGTCGGTGTTGGCTTCTGTCGTCGACTTCAGATCGACCCGAAAGACGCCGTCTTTGATGGGAATCGTGTATCCGAGTTCACCAAAAAAACCGAGGAACGTCCGCGACGATCCGAGGTTTTGAGAGACCGGATAAATCTTTGCGCTGATGTAGTGACCGAGCCGCACGTCCTCTTGCAGACCGAGAGTCTCGAGATCCAAGACACGCAAGTAGCTGGTCGCGTAAGACCGCCATTCGACCGCAGGGTAAAAGCGATCATCGCTAACCGGTAATCTGCGTTTCTTGAAATCCGCGACCGCAATCGGGTTGAAGCTGGACAGATCGTCGGTCGCGTAGCGGTTGTGCGTGGCTTCGAAAGAGATCACGAAGTCGTTTTTGGTGGCCCACCCGAACGAGCGGGTGACGCCTGCAAACGCCTGGACCACTTCACTTCGGTACTCGTCTGGAATGTTGTCTTTTTCTGGTGTCAGCTTGGAGTCGAACTTGGCGAGACGTGCTTGCGTGTACCTGCGCGTCACTTCGTCACGCCACTGAGCCGTCGTGCTCCATGCCCACTCGGTACGCGTCGACCACAGGGGTTGCCCCACGCTGACGACGCCAAACGACCCTTCAGGCGCGCCGTTGGCGTTGCTCAAGATGACATTGCCGCTGGTGACGAGTTGCACGCGAGAGCCTAAAACACGCGGGATCGTGTAGCGGATACCGAGCGATGTCGAGAGTGGCTCGTAGACGAACGTGGCGCCTAGCGTGTGATGAATGCCCGCGAGATTCGTTTCTGCGGGTTGCAAGATCAGTCGCTCCAG
>JAYVXK010000722.1:0-5077 GCA_043785265.1 Myxococcales bacterium
CTCGCCGAACACTTCGTCGTGCGGGTCTGCCTGCGGGAGGATGGCCTTGACCTCTGTGATGGCCACCATCGGCACCCACCGAATGAAGAGCAAAAACAGGGTGAAAAATAGGCCCAGTGTGCCCAAGTAGGTACACACGTCGATGCCAGTTGGTCGGTAGTAACCCCACGACGATGGGATGTAGTCGCGATGGAGCGACGTCACGATGATGACGAAGCGCTCGAACCACATGCCGATGTTGATCAAGATGGAGCACACGAACATGACCGGAATGCTCGTGCGGAGTTTCTTCGACCAGAAGAGCTGAGGCACCAGCACGTTGCAGCTGATCATCGTCCAGTAGGCCCAGGCGTAGGGACCAAACGCGCGGTTCGCGAAGACGTATTTCTCGTAAGGGTTGCCCGAGTAGTAGGCGATGAAGAACTCCATCGCGTACGCGTAACCAACGAGCGATCCCGTCACGAGCATGATCTTGTTCATCAGCTCGAGGTGTTTCATCGTGATGACCGCCTGCATGCCGTAGACGGCGCGCACGATGAGCATCAAGGTCATGACCATCGCAAAACCGCTAAAAACAGCGCCTGCGACGAAGTACGGTGGGAAGATCGTCGTGTGCCAGCCTGGCTCGACGGAGGTGGCGAAGTCGAACGAAACGACGCTGTGCACCGAGAGCACCAGTGGGGTCGAGAGCGCCGCGAGGATCATGTAAGCGCGCTCGTAGTTCTGCCAGTGACGATTGGCGCCGCGCCAACCAAGAGCAAAGAAGCCATAGGCCTTCGCACGCATGCGAGCCCACTTGCCCTTCATCGTTGTCGCGCGATCACGTAGGAGCGCCAAGTCGGGAAGGAGGCCGACGTACCAGAACATGAGAGAGACCGTGAAGTACGTGCTGACCGCGAAGAGGTCCCAAATGAGAGGCGACTTGAAGTTGGGCCAGATCGCCATCTGGTTGGGGAGCGGAAACATGTAATAGGCGAGCCAGGGTCTACCCACGTGGATGCCTGGGAAGAGCAAGGCGCAGATGACCGCGAAGATGGTCATCGCTTCTGCAGCGCGGTTGATGCCCGTGCGCCACTTCTGGCGGAACAAGAACAAAACGGCGCTGATCAGCGTGCCCGCGTGACCAATGCCGATCCACCAAACGAAGTTGGTGATGTCCCATGCCCAGTAGACCGGAGCGTTGTTGCCCCAGACGCCGGTGCCTTGCCAGAACAAGTAGCCGACGGCTAGTCCGAGCACACCCGTGAAGGTCGACGCGAGCATGAACGCGATCCACCAATTGCGTGGTGCGGGCTTCTCTGTGACGGACGCGACGACTTCCGACACGTCGTGGAAGCTCATGCCCTCTTTGGTGAGATAGACCTCACCGAGTTCTTTGATGGGGCGGTTGCTCATCCCATCATCTCCTTGTTCGGATTGCGGACCTTACCTAAGTGCATCGTGCGTGGGTGCGTGCCGATCTCTGCGAGGACGGCGTATCCACGATCGCTCTTGTGCCACTGAGCGACCTTACTGTTTGGGTCGTTGAGATCACCAAACACGATCGCCTCGGACGGGCACGCTTGCTGGCAGGCAGTGACGACGTCGTTGCCGCCAAGCGTGCGACCATCACGGCGCGCCCCAATTTTGCCCTCTTCGATGCGTTGAACGCAGTAAGAGCATTTCTCCATCACGCCGCGCATGCGCACGGTGACGTTCGGGTTGAACTGCATCTTCTCGGTCTCTGGCATGTCGCCGTACATCGGCTCGCCGCGCCAATTGAGGAAGTTGAAACGCCTGACCTTGTACGGGCAGTTGTTGGCGCAGTAACGAGTGCCGATGCAGCGGTTGTAGGCCATGTCGTTGAGGCCTTCGGCGCCGTGTGCCGTCGCATTGACGGGACACACGTTCTCGCAGGGAGCCTCTTCGCAGTGCACACACGCGATGGGTTGGAAGATGACCGGCGGGTTCGAGGGAAGGTCTTGTTGACCGTCGTTACCTTCCACTGTGTTGTCGCCGTAGGTGTTGTCGTCGGAGTAGTAGCGATCGATGCGCAGCCAGTGCATCTCGCGGCCTCTAAAGACTTGGTCTTTGCCGACGAACGCGACGTTGTTTTCGCTGGTGCACGCGACGACACAGGCGTTGCAGCCCGTGCAGGCGTTCATGTCGAAGCTCATGCCCCACTTGTGGCCCGTGTACTGCTGACGGTCCCAGAGAGGCAGTGTTTTGGGGCTCGGCGAGCGATATTGGACGAACTCGGGATTGTCGCGGTACTCGTCGAGCGTCGCGTCGAGCGCGATGGGACGACCTTCCATCGAGTGGTGATCTTGTGTCTGGACGAGATCGTAGGTCTTGCCTGATGCGGCGATCTTCCCACCGTCGACGAAGCCCATCGAGGTGGAGACGCGAAGTGGATTCACGTCGAAGCCACGACCGTTTCCGTAGCGACCCGCAGCCGTGCGACCCCAGCCAAGCGAGAGTTGGACGCAGTTGTCTGCGACACCAGGCTGGACCCAGGCTGCGATTTCGATCTGCACGTTGCCGTGACTGACGAGCACCATGTCGCCGCTTTGTACGCCGATCGACTTGGCCGTTTTTGGAGAGATGAGCGCGCCGTTGTCCCAGACCAAC
Organism: Myxococcales bacterium; assembly: GCA_043785265.1. GTDB lineage: Bacteria > Myxococcota_A > Polyangia > Polyangiales > Polyangiaceae > JANYHY01. Next base: position 2,611 of record JAYVXK010000722.1, read on the forward strand.
TTGGACATCGGTTCGGGCAACTCTTGGAGCCACGGGTTGTTGGCGTGTCGACCGTCGTGCATGCGCGTGTCGGGCGCGAAGTTGATCTCGATGTTGCTCGAACCAATGGGCGCGTCGGGCAGTTTGTTTTTTCCGAGCGCGACCGCGACGTCTTCGAATGTGGCGCGCGCTTGGAATTGCGTGCTGTTCGACTTGTCGGCCAAACCCGACTGAAGTGCCTTGTTCCATGTCGGATCGAAGCTCGCCGATGCGACCAATGACGACTTGAACGTGTCGCGCACGATGTCGTAAGGCTTGCCCGAGACTCCCGCGAGCATCGCCCAAATCTCGACTTCGCTGCGCCCGCCGTGGAGCGGAGAGATCATCGGTTGGCGAATCGACCACGTTCCGTCGAGCGCATGACCATCGCCCCAGGCTTCGAGTTCGTGGGGCATGGGCACATGCCATGTGCAGGCTTCACCGGTCTCGTCGACATGAGTCGAGACATGGATGGTGGTCTTCACTTTGGCGAGCGCGGCCTTGAAGGCGAGATCGCCGGGCGCGTCGTAGACTGGGTTGCCGCCGACGATCACCAGGGTGTCGATGGCTTTGCCTTGAGTGATGTCGTCGACGAGCGACTTGAGGTCCGCCAGCTCCGAGGTGTCTGCGACAGGCGCATAACTGATCGTGACGCCGACATTGTCGAGCGCAGTGTTGAGCGCGTTGCACAGCGCGTGCACGTGCGGAGGTTGACGACGACCCGCGACGACCAGGCACTTGCCTTTGTTCGCGAGGAGTTCTTTGGCGACGACGGTGATCCACTTTTGCGGAATGCCCGCGGGCTTGTCGCCTGCCACAGCCGATTTGATTCCGCCCATTTCTAGGCCGGCTTTTGCGAGTTCTGCGGCGAGAGCGCGCAAGTAGGCGTCTACGTCGCGTGCAGGCAACCGCAAGCGATGGTCGGCGTTCGCACCTGTGACAGTAGACCCAGGCTCGACTGCGTAGAGGCGAGTCATCGTGTCTGCGGGCGCGTTCAGTTTGCGTCCGCGAGCGAAGAGCTTGGCATTGCGAACACTGCCTGGCTCGGTGAGCAAGAAGTCGCAGTCGAGCGAGAGGATCACCTTCGCGTGCTGGAAATCAGGAAGCGGCGTGACAGCCTGCCCGAAAGAAATCTTGGCGCCGTCGCGAACGTTGCTCTCGGAAACGGGTGCATAGGTGTGCACCCGCGCATGAGGGAGCTTGTCGCGCAGAGCGTCGCGCAGACGCATCACAGTCGGCGAATTGGTCGGGCGCATGAGGACGCGCAACTTCGCGCCACCGTCTGCCTGGGCGCCTTTGAGCAAATCAGCGAGTGCGTCGTCGAACGCTTTTCCGTCGACAATCTTGCCGTTTTCGCGAACCGAACCGCTCCGGTCGGGATCATACAGATCCATGACGGACGCCTGCATGATCATGTCCGTCGAGCCGGTGCTCGTCGGATGAAGCTCGTTGCCTTCGATCTTGGTCGGGCGACCTTCGTGCGACTCGACGAGCGCGCCGACGAACTCACCGCGGGTGTCGATGATGGTCGCGTAGTGATTGGGAATGCCCGGAATCACGTATTCGGGCGCCTTGGTATAAGGAAGGATCTTCTCGACCGGACGACGAATGCACGCCTCGGTTGCGAGCGCCGCAGTCGCTGCACCAAAGCCCAAGAATCCGCGGCGTCCAAGACGCGCTTCGGCTTCTGTTTTGGTGGGGACGATGACATCGCCGACTGCACCAGGCTCGAACTCTCTCTCGGCTCGTGCGCGTGCGACTTCGGGGTTGTTGCGCTCGCTCGCGCTCTTCCAAAGTTTTTTCTCGCGCGCTGGAGTAGCGGGCGCAACATACGGAGTTCGGCGGCTCATCGGTGGCACCCTGAGCAGTTGACGGGCGGATGGACTTCGGGCGGCTTCCAACCTGCGGGAGCTTGATCGGGTGTCCACGTCATGTTGGTGATTTGGTCTTTCGGTCGCAGATTTGGCTCTGCATTGCGGTGACATTCGAGGCACCACTGCATCGCGATGGGCTTGTCGAGACGGACGACATCCATCTGATCGATGCGGCCGTGGCACGTGACGCAACCCACGCCGACGGCGAGATGCACCGAGTGATTGAAGTAGGTGTGCTCTGGCAGCTTGTGAACCTTCACCCACGCGACGGGCTCGCCGGTTTCCCAACTTGCAACCAATGGCGCAAGTCGTGCGCTCTTTGGGCGAACGAGCGAGTGACAGCCCATGCACGTTTGCGTTGGCGGGATCATCGCGTGCGCAGAGCGTTCGATGTTGGCGTGGCAGTACCGACAGTCCATGCCCATCTGCCCGGCGTGAAGCGCGTGGCTATACGGAATCGGTTGCACGGGCTGATAGCCAACCTGCAAGTTCGATGGCGATCCGTAATACCAGAAGGCCAGCACTACCCCGATGAGGGCAGCGACTTGGCCGACGGCGGCGAGGAGCGGCAGTTT
>JAYVXK010000723.1:0-15556 GCA_043785265.1 Myxococcales bacterium
CGCGGTTTGCGACGACCAAAGAGCTGCGCGAGACATTTGCGCTTGCGGTCGCGCGTCGACCTCGATTGCTGAGAGACACTCCGTTCGCTGTCGAGGTCGCGTTGGATCGACCGACGCTCGAGGTTTCGCTCCCAGTCAAGTCGCCAAGACGCTGGGCTGGTTTGCTCCTCGCAGTCGCCACGGTCAGCGCGTGCGCTGGGCTGGTGACGATGCGCGGCAAGCTCGGGACACCTGTCGTGGCGCAAGCTGCCGATCCCGTCGTCGCGACGGTCGAATCGTCGCCGGTCAATGCGGCTCTAGTCGCTCCACTCCCTGTCGTTACGGCACCCATCGTTGTCGCTTCGATGCCCAGCCTTCCTATCGTTCCAGCAGTCCAAGCCTCGAAGCCACAAGTCGCGGTTGGCCTTAAACCAGCCAAAAACAGCGCTGCGGCGCCTGTCGTTGCGATGTCGACTCTGGATGCTTCGGTCGAGAGCATCGTCCCGGCGACCGAGACCGCGCCCAGTGTCGCGCCTTCGTCCTCTGCGTTTGTTGATCCCTACGGAGCTACTGAGTTCGGACCCCGCGAGTAGCTTCGCGACGCGCAGGAGGATGCATCGTGTCACGAGTCGAGCGAACCATCTCCAGAGTCATCGATGTGGCCGCCACCTCCGAACTGGGCTGGGAGAGCGCCGCAATGCGTGCGGTCTACCTTGCCTATGAGACTACCGACCACCTCAAGTCGGTGGTGATCATGGACATCCAGCCAGCACGAAGTCGCGGCTGCATCACGCACTTCCGAGTGGCTACCGAAATGCGCATCGAGATCGAAGAAGACGCGGCCTAGCTCAGAGACGATAGCGCCGGATCTCACTCGAGAGCGGGCTTCGTGTCGGTTGCTTCTTGTGCCACGGCCGCTGGGGTCATTCCCTCGGGGACGCGCAGTGCATGTTCCTTGGGTTTGACCTTCACCCCATACATCTCTGCATAAGCGCGTGTGAACTCGGCTCCTAGAAAGAGGATGCAAGACGAAAAGAAGATCCACACCAGAATGATCATGACACTCGATGCCGCGCCATATGCCGACCCGATGCTTGTCTTGCCCAGGTAGAGGCCGATGAGTACTTGACCCAGTGTGAACATGACGGCGGTGACCACTCCGCCCAGCCAAGCGTCCTTCCATCGGACCTTGGCGTCTGGAACGATGTGGAAAATCAGGCTGAATAAGATGACGGTGATCGCGAACGAGACGAAGACGTGAACGACATGCCAAACGCCTTCTCCACCGGGAATGTGGCCGTCGAATCGTTTGCCAAGAGCGCTCAGAGCGGCGTTGGAGAGCAAACTGACCAGCAGCAGAAAGCCAGTCCCGAGCACCATCGTCAGCGAGAAGAGTCTCTCTTTGAGCGTGAGGAAGAACGACCCAGGCATCGGCGTGACATCCCACACCACATTGAGCGACGACTTCAGCTCTGCCACCACACCAGAAGCCGAGATGAGAAGCATGAGCATGCCGATCACATTGGCCGCGACACTGTTGCCTGAGCTGTTGGCAGAGACGATGGCTTGTTCGATGCTGTGAGCGCCGTCGTCTCCGACGAGCTGCCTGAGCGACTCGACGACGTGACCTTGTGCGGCTTCACGTCCGTATGCGAGACCGACCACCGATACGACGACCAAGAACAGCGGACCAATCGACCAGACCGTGTAGAAGGCGAGCGCTGCGGAGAGACGCATTGCGTCGTCTTCCATCCAGCTTCCGATGGTGGTCTTGAGGAGGGCGCCGACCGATCTCTTCCGCATGCCGTCCACAATGCAAGATCCGCGACCAACTTGTGCGCGCACAATCGCCTCAGATGAGACCTATGCGGACGAGCCGCCTTCATCGGTCTTGCCGACCGGAGCGCTCAACGCCTGCCGCATGATCGTGCCTGAAATACGTCGCAGAGGCGCTGCACTGGTGGAAAAACCATGCGCTAGAAAATCGTCCGGTCGGGTGAGGTAGTCGGCCATTACGAGAGCGACTGCCTTGTCGAAGAGAGAGGACCCCAGTGCATCGAATGGAACGAAGCCACGACCTCCGAATCGGTCGTGCGCAGCGCGAGCGGAGACGATCGGTGGAAGCAGTTCCACGAGGGCTTCCGCGCCTTCTGCTGCGGCTTGGATGATACGCGCGGTGTTGCGCTGCGCCTCGAGGATGGTCTGCGGAGTCTCGGTCGTGGGCAGAGCAGCGGCGCTTCGTGGACAGAAGCTCGTGGCATCATGGTAGGCGCCGATCAACCACCGCTCGAGATGACGTGGGTCCGGTTCCATCTTCAACAATGAACAGAGCGCGTGTCGCGCTTCGTCGAGGGCTTGTGAAATGCCAACAGTGCCGGGAAGCAGGAGCGACGGACGACTCGACATAGCGAGGTCGTTTCGCAACATGCATGCCTTCCTGTTTTACGGCTCACGCACAACACAATCTCCTCAGTGTGGCAACAGTGTGGCAGTGCTGCGCGGCTAGTTCTTGCGGGTTTCGGGCTCCTAGTTGAGTGCACCGGTTCTTGCTCTAGAGGTCACTGTGCAATCCATTGACGCAAAACCTTTGACGCTCAACGACGAAGCGACCACGCACCGTGATGCTCGCGCCAAGGTCGGCACGACATTGCGCGGGAAGTGGCACCTCAACGCACTCATCGCCGTTGGGGGCATGGGCGCGGTCTACGACGCGACTCATCGCAACGGGATGCATGGCGCAGTGAAGATCCTCGATCCGCGTCTCGGACTGTCGGAGGATTGCCGCCGCCGCTTTTTGAGCGAAGGCAAACTCGCCAACCAAGTGCACCACGCGGGCGCCGTTCAAGTGCTCGATGACGACGAGGCCGAGGACGGCTCTGCCTACCTCGTCATGGAGCTCTTGCATGGAGAGACACTCGAGACACTGGCGTCGCGCGCACCGAGCGGCAGGATGGATCCCGCCGAAGCGATCGGTTTCGGACTTCAGGTCATCGATACGCTCCATGAAGCGCACGCGAGCGGCATCGTCCACAGAGACATCAAGCCTGAGAATCTTTTTCTGACGACCGACGGCGTCGTCAAAGTGCTCGATTTTGGCATCGCTGGCTTGTTGTCGAGAGAACAACCGTCCACGGTCACTCACGAAGGCGAGACCATCGGGACTCCAGCCTTCATGTCGCCGGAGCAGGCGCGCGGGCGTTGGGAGCTCGTCGACCATCAGAGCGACTTGTACTCTCTGTCCGCGTCGCTCTTTACTCTCATGACCGGAAGGCTGGTTCACGCGAGCGCGGGAACGGTCTGCGAAATGCTCGTGCTCGCCATCACCGAGGAGCCCACTTCGCTTCGTGCGGCGATGCCGGATGTGCCCGATGCGGTCGTGCGAGCCGTCGACGGTGCACTGAAGCTCGACAAGTCGGCGCGATTCGCTGACGCGGCAGCCATGCGCGTCGCGCTCGAAGAAGCGTATGTCGAACTCACGGGCAACCCTGCTCCTGCTCCTCGATCCATTCCGCCGCGGCCCGCCGCGCGGAGCGTTCGGCCCCCCGAGCGACTGCAGCGCATGATCCAGACGACACTCCAACTTCGCCGCCTTCCGAGTCTGGGCTGGATGGCTGCGATCGCGGGCGTCATGGGCTTGGTCATCATCACCCTTGTCTCGGCGTTCATTTCTCCTCGTGGCGTGGCCTCGGCCTCGACCGAGCGAACGACGCAAACCCAGGCGGTTTCTGGCGCGGGCGACCTCGCTGACAACGGCGCAAACTTGCCGACGCTCGGAGGAACTTCCACCTCTGCGAACGCCGCGTCCTTCCAGAATTCCCCCGCGAGCCAACCAGCGACGGTGCTTCGGGTCGCGACGCCCTCTCCGCAAACCGCACCCGTTGCCACCACCAGCTCGGTGGTCACTCCGCCCTCGGCCTCGGCCCAGCCACGGCACTACAATCCGCTCTACGACCGGCGCAACTAAATGCGTTTCCTGGTTCTGTCCTCCGCTCTTCTGGTGTTGGCACCTGCCATCGCTCTCGCGGATGGAACCGGGACGGCGACTGCCGACAGTCTGTTCCGCGATGGCCGACGCGCGGCCGATGCGGGCAACTTCGCCGTGGCATGTCCCAAGTTCGAGGAAAGCTACAAGCTCGATCCGGCACCAGGCACACTACTGAACTTGGCCGACTGCGAGGAGAACCGCGGACAACTCTCGCGCGCGTGGCAGCACTTCCGTCAGCTCCACGATCTACTTCCGGTTTCTGACGACCGCAGGCCCATCGCCGAAAAGCGCGCGCAGTCCTTGGAGCTGCGTGCACCCAAGCTTCGCATCGTCCTCACGTCGAGTGTTCCAGCCAGTGTCATGCGAGACGACGTGTTGATGGTTCCAGGCAGCCTGGGCGTCAGCCTTCCTGTCGATCTCGGCAAGCATGTGATTGTGGTGACTGCGCCGGGACGGCAAGAAATGCGCTACGAAATGGCCATCGCAGAAGGCGATGACAAGGAACTGTCGGTCTCGAGTGGAGAACTTTTGCCATCAGGCGACGCCCAGCCTGTCGTGGTCGTCACGCACGCCGAACCCGATCATGGGCACCCTGCTGCCGAACTTCATGACCGCGTCCAACCTCCGTTGGTGCTCGGTCCGCACGACGGAAGTGTTCAACGAAAAGCTGCCTTCGTCGTCGGAGGTGTCGGCGTTGTTTCGCTCGTGGCAGGAACGATCTTCGGCGTCGTCGCTCTCTCTCGACTCGGGAGCGCGAACGCGGGATGCACGGGCAACGTCTGCGCGAGCCAAGATTCCGTCAACCAGTTTCACGGAGCGCAATCGTTTGCTCTCGCAGCCGACGTGACCATCGTCTTGGGAGTCGCGTTGATCGGCACCGCGGTCTCTCTTTCTGACCGCGCCTCATGAACAGAGCGGACACTCTGCACAACGAGCACTTCCGATGTGGATCGGTGGACAATTTTGATCCGGCGACGCGCGTTCACCGCTGCCGTCTGCTGCTCGCTGCTCGGTTGCTCGCTGATCGTGGGCACCGACGATCGCGTCGTCGGCAGAGCGACGGATGGCGGTCACGACCAGGATGTTCGCGTGACGGTCGACGCTTCGCCAATGAAAGACAGTTCACCGACTCCAGACGCAGCGCCCGATTGTTCTGGAGTCAAGGCGTGCGTGAACGCGCAGAACCAGTGCGATGCCAACTGCACGACCGATCACGACGGGTGCGAGTCGAACTGCCACGGAGGACCAAAAGGCGATCAATGCCGACAGGACTGCCAATCGGCGCTTCAGGCATGCACGAGTGGTTGCGGCACGAACTGCTCATCGTGTGCGGCTTCTCTGCACTGCGCACCGAACGGATGCCACTCGTGATCAGCTTAGTCGACAGGAGTCAGTCTTGATTGAATCTAGATTCATGGTGGCGGTCGCATTCAGCTCGATGCTGGGCTGCTCACTCGTCGTCGGTAGCGCGGAGCGAGTGGTCGGCGACGCAGGAGCTCACGGGGAAGCAGGCAGTTGCGCCACTCCCAAGTCATGCCTCACCACCGAGAGCGACTGTCGTGCGACCTGCGCCAACACGCTCACCGATTGCTTGGATCAGTGTCCGGGAGGAGGAGGAGGAGCCGGCCCGTGCAAGTCGACCTGTCAATCGGCTGGTCGCGCGTGCGACACCACGTGCGCGACCAACTGTTCATCATGCGCATCGGCCGCCCATTGCGATCCGAGCGCGTGCGGCAACTGAGCTCAGGCACCCGGATCAGTAGCCGTCTTGCTCTTGGTCTTGGACTTCTTCGGGTGATCGCGGAATGCCCAGTCAGAAGACCAGCGGTCACTGCCCAGCCAAGCGAACAAGACCAGAAGCACCAATACGAGCGCCGGAAAATCGAATGCGTCGGTGCTGCTGAAGAGCTGCCGCGCGTGGATGTAAATGACCGCGCCCAGCACGTTGGGAATTTGAATGATGGCGCCAACACGCGCCAATACGCCGAAAGCGAGCATCAACCCGCCCGCCACGTGAACGACCGCGACAACGCGAGCCAGTCCGGCAGAAGCGAGCGGGATGTTCGAGTCGATCATCAAATTGGTCAGAGCGACCTGATCGCGGAAGTAGTATCCACCCTTGATCACAAGCATCAGACCGAGAACGAAGCGAACGACTGCCAACGCGAAGGCTGGCTTGTCGGTCGCGATCAGCGTGCTCAGACCTCGATGCGGCGCGCGCGCGCCAAAAGGATCGTCGGGCCCGAGCACCGGTTTCGTCGGATGGATGTCTTGCATGACGACACTCAGGTGCGAGTTCCATACCGCTCGATGCAGACTTGGCGCTGTGGCGAAATGGCGCCGCTCAGCCCATGCTGGATCTAGAACTGGAAGGGATGGGCGTCGGCAAGGGTTCGTTGCCCAGCTCGCGCTCGTAGGTTCGCAAGATCGCGATGGCCATCGCGGCGATGACTGGGCCCAACACCAGGCCGATCAGTCCAAACACCTCGACACCTCCGAACAGTGCCACGAAAGTGACGACAGACGGAACACCGCGATCACTGCCGACGAGGCGAGGTCGAATCACATAGTCTGGAATCAATCCCACCAAGACTGAGGCGAGGCCGAGTTCGGCGAGTCCTGCTCCGACGCGATCGCTCGCGATCAGCCAGATGCCCATCGGCACCCAAATCAAGAGCGTGCCGAGAGCAGGAACGAGAGACGCCACAGCGGTCAAAGCGCCCCAAAATATAGGGTCTGGTACGCCTGTTACCCAATAGGCGATCGCCGCTCCGAAGCCCTGGATGAGCCCAGTCAAGACTGTTCCTCGCAAGACTTGGCGCCCGACTCGTCGCAGTTCATCGAGCAGAGCATGGGTATGGCGAGGCTCGAACGGGAGCAGGCTTTCTGCGTGACGCATGAGCGCCGACCAGTAGAGGAGGACGGAGTATGTGGCGAGCGCCATGAAGATGACAGTCAACAGCGCACCGAAAGTCGTTCCCGCGGCTGCGGCAGCGACTGAGGTCGCACTCGACCCAAGCGACATGGCTTCATCCTGTACGGCCTTGGTGAGTTGGTCAGGGGTGATGTGAAGAGGCGCGAGGTTGTGCGCCCAGCGTTCTGTGGTTTGCTGGAGAGCACCGCCCGGTCCAACGAAACCAGGCAGCGCATCGATCACAGACAGAGCGCGAGAGACCAGCAGCGCAGCGAGCACACCCACGCCCGCTCCAACGACGACCATCGAACCGAGCGCACACAGAGCTGCCGCCATCGACCCACCCATGCCCCGCGCGCAGAGCTTGCGGTACAGTGGCTGGAGCGTGAACCCGATGAGCGCTCCCATGAAGAGTCCCGTCCCCAAGGGGACTGCCATCCACAAGAGCGTGAGAATCGCCGCAGCCGCGAGCCATGAGAGCGCTCGGGACTTCCGATCGTGACTCTCGCTGGTGGGTGTCATTCGAACGTCTCTAGTGCAACCCTTGCGCCGTGGCCAAACATCGAGATCCTGCAATGCGTGCGCTGCAAGATCGCCTCACGTGTGCGCCTGCGCACGTTTCGGGCCTAGAAAACAGGCCTGTTGAGTGGCGCGACGCTTGCTCAGTCAAGGGTCAATCGGAGGTTCCACCATGTCGATCATCGCCTGGATTCTGCTCGGTCTCGTTTCTGGTTTCATCGCTAGCAAAATCGTCAACAAGACGGGCGAGGGTGTCGTGCTCGACATCGTCCTCGGAATCGTCGGCGCCGTCGTCGGTGGGTTTCTCTTCCACCTGATCGGATCCGTCGGCATCAGCGGCTTCAACATCTGGAGCCTGTTCGTTGCCGTCATCGGAGCGATCGTAGTCCTTGGAATCAAACAAGCGATCATGGGCGGCGGACGCGCCACCGCTTAGCGGACGTTCGGAGTTTTGGAAGTGAGGCTGGGCCTCGGACTAAAGTTGGTCCGGGGCTTTTGCTTATTCCGCAGCCGCCGGAGTCAGCAGCGACGCGGTGATCAATCGGACCAGCCTCTCCAGATCGACAGGCTTTGCGACGTGCGCTTGGAAGCCTGCTGCGAGAGCCGCCGTGCGATGCTGGTTCGACGCGAAGCCTGTGAGAGCGATCGCGGGAATGGTGCCGCCACTCTCTGCGGGCAAGCGTCGGATGCGATGGATGAGAGCGAAGCCATCCTCACCTGGCATCCCCAAGTCGCTGATGAGGATGTGAGGATGCGCCTCTTGCAGCCGCACGAGAGCCTGCTCGACCGAACTCGCACCGACGACCTGAGCGCCTCGAGAGGTCAGATAACGCTCGAGCAAATCGCGTGAGTCTTCGTCGTCGTCGACCACGAGCACCCTCACATCGTCGAGTCCGCCGCCCATTCGCGGTTGGGCCTCGTCCGCCACTTCTGGCTCGCGCGCCTCGGGTGACGCGGCGCTTGCTTGCACTGGAATCGACACAGTGAAGGTTGATCCGAAGCCCGCTCCTTCGCTCTCGGCCAGAACTTCTCCCCCATGGAGCACGACCATGTGTCGAACGATCGCGAGACCCAACCCCACGCCGGGTTGTGCGCGTGTGATGGAGCTGTCCCCCTGGCGGAATCGATCGAAGACTTCTGGAAGAAGTTCTTTCACGATGCCCTCGCCAGTGTCTTTGATTCGGATCACAAATGTAGCGCCGCTCTTCTCGGTCCATACTTCGACGCGCCCTCCCTGCGGCGTGAACTTGATGGCATTGCCGAGGAGGTTCGACACCACCTGCTGCATTCGCCTCCTGTCGACCAGGACTTCCTGCTCGTCAGCGCCCAGCGTCATGTCGAGACTGACGCCCTTCGTCGCCGCGAGAGGGCGGAAGCTCTCGACCTCGTCGCGAACCAGACAGGTAAGATTGATCGACGTCGGGTCGATGGTGAGCCTCCCCGTCACGATGCTGGAGACATCGAGGATGTCCTCGACGAGCACGCGTTGCATCTCGGCATTGCGAGCAATGGTCTCGAGAGCGTGATCCGTCTCGTCCACATTGAGCTGTTTGCCGCGGAGGATCTCGATCCAGCCGACGATGGCATTGAGAGGCGCGCGCAGCTCGTGCGAGATGACTGCGAGAAAGTCGTCTTTGGCCTTGTTTGCAGCCTCAGCGCTCTCCCGTGCGCTCGTCTCGCGCTCCAAAAGCTGGGCACGAAGCTCTTCGGCCAACTTGTGTTGATCGATGTCCGTGGCGGTCACGATCCATCCTGTCACCCGCGCCTCTGCGTTCGCTTGAGGCAAGCCGCGGACGATGTGCCAACGGTAGATGCCGTCTCGCCGGCGGAGTCGAACTTCGACCTCCCAGGCCACACCTTCGTGTGAGGCCAAGTTCCAACCGGCGCACAGCCCATCGAGATCACTGGGATGGACGAAGCTGGGATCGACCAGAGTCACGACCTGCTCCGCGTGGACACCCGAGTAGTTCGTCCACGCGCGGTTGCAGTACTTCACTGATCCTTCGGCATCGGTTGTCCAAATCGCGATCGGGATGGACTCTGCCAGCCCATAATATCGGTCTTCGCCTCGCTGTTCGAGACGCGCGCGCACCTCCTCGTGGAGGAACTTCTCCTGCTGCTCTGTCTTTTTGCTGCGGACATACAGGTCGACGAAGACTCCGACCTTGGAGCGTAAGATGTGCGGATCGAATGGCTTGAGGAGATAGTCCACTCCGCCGTGGTCGTATCCCTTGAAGATGTGCGCCTCGTCCCGGTTGATGGCCGTCACGAAGATGATCGGTGTCTGTGCGGTTCGCGGATGCGCCTTGATGAGCGATGCGGTCTCGAACCCGTCCATCCCAGCCATTTGCACGTCGAGCAGCACGACGCAGAAGTCTTCGTGCAACAGACAGCGCAGCGCTTCTTCTCCAGAGCTTGCCTGGACGATGCGATGCCCAAGCGGCGCAAGCACGGCCTCGAACGCAAGCAGGTTCGCCGGGGTGTCGTCCACCACGAGAACGCTCGCTCGGCTCTCACCGAAACGCCCGTTGAGAGGCTGGGCGATCGCGCTCATTGGAGCCACACCCCGATCAAATCGAGCAGCTTATTGGCGTCGATGGGCTTGGCCAGGTAGTCAGACGCGCCCGCGTTGATGCACTTGTCGCGATCTTCTTTCAAGGCTTTTGCGGTCACTGCGATGATGGGAACGGATCGGTAACTGGAGTCGGTGCGAATGATGTGGATGGCTTCGTAGCCGTCCATCTCGGGCATCATGATGTCCATGAGGACGACGTCCACGTTCGCAGCCGTCTTCAGCGTGTCGATCGCTCGCCGTCCGTTCTCTGCGTAGAGGACTTCCAGTCCGATGCCTTCGAGCACGCTCGACATCGCAAAGAGATTTCGCACGTCGTCGTCGACCACGAGGACCTTCCGACCCGCCATAAGCACCGCTCGCTCTTTGACGCCGATCATGACCTGCGTCGACTTGGGCAATTCGCTCGCCTTCCGGTGCAAGAAGAGGGCGACATCGAGCAACATTCGATTGGATGCATCCGTGCTGCCTCGAACGATCACAGACTCTGCGCACTTCTTGACTCGCCGCTGGTCGCTCACAGAAAGATTGTTTCCGGTGTGGATGATGAGCGGCAGACCTCGCGACCTTTGCGTCGTCTTGATCTCCTCTGCGAGGTGGAAGACGTCTTCATCGGGCAATGCCAAGTTGAGGACCGCGCAGTCGAAGTGCCGACTCTGGAGCACGCGAATGGCTTCTTCCGCGTTTCGCACGGACGTCACGTGGACGCCGAGCCCAAGCGGTAGTTCCAACGTACGTTTGTCGTCGCTCTCGGCGATGAGAACATCGCGTGTCTTTCGGTCGAGATAGCGAACCAGACTATCGAACGCGTGCTCGAGCGCGTCCTTGCTGATGGGTTTCTCCAGGTATGCGAACGCGCCCTTTGCGGTTTCGAAGTCATTTCGTGGTGTGATGGCCATCACATGAACGGGGATGTGCCTGGTGCGCGTGCTGCGTTTCAAGCGCGCGAGCACAGTCAATCCGTCGATGACCGGCAGTTGAACGTCCAGGATGATCGCGTCAGGCATGAGTTCATTCGCCATCGCGATCCCAGTGTCACCGCGCCGCGCAACGACAGCCTTGAGGCCCTTCTCGCCCGCCACATCGACGAGGATGCGCGCGAACTTCTCGTCGTCCTCGATGATGAGGACCACGCGGTCACCCTCGCGAATGCTCTCGCGGTCATCGGCGAAGTCGTCCTCCACTGCAGGGAGTGGACGAGCTTCCGGTGTGCTCTTTCGCGTGGAGACCTCCTCCACTGCGACATACCTGTCTGGGAGGTAGAGGGTGAAGGTGCTGCCTTTGCCTGGGCTGCTCGTCACATGAATCTCGCCGCCGAGGAGCCGCGCGATCTCTCGGCTGATCGAGAGGCCAAGACCTGTGCCTCCATATCGACGGCTGGTGGTTCCATCCGCCTGTTGGAATGCTTCGAAGATGATTCCTTGCTTGTTGATGGCGATGCCGATGCCCGTGTCGCCGACGACGAAAGCGAGCACGCTTTTGGCCGCGCGGAGCGTTTCGTTGGCAAAGGCGACGTCGGTTTTTGCGAACTCGACGCGGAGCCAGACGCGCCCATGCTCCGTGAACTTGAAGGCGTTCGACAGGAGGTTTTTGAGCACCTGCTGCAGACGCTGGGGATCGGTTCGGAGAGAAGACGGAAGTCGTTGATCGATCGTCGTCTCGAATGCCAGCTTCGTCTGCTCTGCCACGGGGCGGAAGCTGCGCTCCACGAAGTCCTGCACGTCTTGAAGGGCCACGACACGCGGCTCGACCGGCATCTTGCCGGCTTCGACCTTCGACAGATCGAGGATCTCATTGATGAGCGCGAGCAGGTCACCGCCGGATGCGTAGATGGTGCGGGCGTACTCGACTTGCTTCGGAGTGAGATTCGCGTTGGTGTTCTCGGTGAGGAGCTTCGCCAAAATCAGCAAGCTGTTGAGCGGCGTGCGCAGCTCGTGCGACATGTTCGCCAAGAACTCGGACTTGTACTTCGAGATGCGTGCGAGCTGTTCGGCCTTCTCTTCGACGGCGATGCGCGCTTGTTCCACTTCGCGATTTTTGACTTCCACTTTCGTGTTTTGCTCGACCAAGAGCCGCGCCTTCTCTTCGAGTTCGAGCGCTTGCCTCTCGAGCGCGACATTGGTGCGCTTGAGTTCGCCCTGCTGCGAGGTGAGCTCGGTCGATTGACTCTGGAGTTCTTGCGTGAGGTTTTGCGACTGCAGCAGCAGCCCCTCGGTTCGCATGTTTGCCGTGATCATGTTGAGCACCACGCCGATGCTCTCTGTGAGCTGATCCAAAAACAGCGCGTGGATCACGCTGAAGGCGTGAAACGAGGCGAATTCGAGCACCGCCTTGACCTCACCCTCGAAGAGGACAGGCAGCGCGATGATGTTGTAAGGAGTGGCTTCGCCCAGGCCCGAGCTGATCTGGATGTAGTTCGGCGGCACCTTGGTGAGCAGGATGGTCTTCTTCTCTTTGGCGCATTGGCCAATGATCCCCTCGCCCATCTTGAACGCCCGCGCGACAGACTTCCGCTCGCGATACGCATAGCTGCTGACCAATGTCAGAGTCGGACTCTTCGCCTCGTTGTCCATGACGAAGAACGCTCCGTGGTGCGCAGAGACCAAGGGAGTGAGCTGACTCATGATCATCTCGGAGACGGTGCCCAGGTCCTTCTGGCCCTGCATCATGCTGGCGAACTTGGCGAGGTTGGTCTTGAGCCAGTCTTGTTCGACGTTCTTCTGGGTCGTCTCTTTGAGATTGACGATCATCTGGTTGAGATTGTTCTTGAGGAGGGCGACCTCCCCTTCGGCGTGTACATCGATCGATCGCGTGAGGTCGCCTTTGGTCACCGCGGTGGCGACCTCCGAGATGGCGCGCACCTGAGACGTGAGATTTCCGGCGAGCTGATTCACGTTGTCAGTGAGCTGACGCCACGTGCCGCGCGCTCCGGGCACCTTCGCCTGACCGCCTAATTTACCTTCGATTCCTACTTCGCGTGCGACTGTGGTCACCTGATCAGAGAAGGTGCCCAGTGTGTCGCACATGTTGTTGATGGTGTCGGCGAGAGCTGCGATTTCGCCCTGTGCCTCGACGCCGGTGAGCTTCTGCGAGAGGTCTCCGTTGGCGACCGCCGTGACCACTCGAACGATGCCACGCACCTGAGTCGTCAAGTTCGACGCCATGAAGTTCACGTTGTCGGTCAGGTCCTTCCACGTCCCAGCCACTCGGGGCACACGCGCCTGACCGCCCAGCTTTCCTTCGGTACCGACTTCGCGCGCGACGCGCGTCACCTCAGACGCGAACGAACGCAGCTGATCGACCATCGTGTTGATCGTGTTCTTGAGTTCGAGGACCTCTCCGCGCGCTTCGACTGTGATTTTTTGCGAAGGGTCGGATGCGCCCTTGGCGTCTCCCTTGAGTGCTTCGGTCAAGTCTCCATTCGCGACCGCCGTCACGACTTTGGCCAGCCCGCGAACCTGAGTCGTCAAGTTCGACGCCATGAAGTTCACGTTGTCGGTCAGATCCTTCCACGTGCCGGCGACACCTTTGACTTCTGCTTGTCCGCCGAGCTTGCCTTCGGTGCCCACTTCTTTTGCGACGCGTGTGACTTCCGATGCAAACGAGTTGAGCTGATCGACCATGGCGTTGATCGTGTTTTTTAGGCCTAAAACTTCGCCTTTTACGTCGACCGTGACTTTGCGCGACAAGTCGCCTTTTGCGACCGAGGCCGTCACGTCGGCGATGTTTCGAACCTGAGCGGTGAGGTTCGACGCCATGAAATTCACATTGTCGGTCAGGTCCTTCCACGTGCCGCTGACGCCTTTGACGTCTGCCTGGCCGCCGAGCTTGCCTTCGGTACCGACTTCGCGCGCGACGCGCGTCACCTCGGACGCGAACGAATTGAGCTGATCGACCATCGTGTTGACGGTGTTCTTGAGTTCGAGAACTTCCCCCTTGGCATCGACGGTGATCTTCTTCGACAAGTCGCCTTGTGCGACTGAGGTTGTGACCGCCGCGATGTTACGGACCTGCGCCGTGAGGTTGTTGGCCAGCTGGTTGACGTTGTCGGTCAGATCTCTCCAGATGCCAGCCGCGTCCGGTGCCCCAGCCTGGCCGCCCAGCTTCCCATCGGTACCCACTTCTTTTGCGACGCGTGTGACCTCGGATGCAAACGAGTTCAGCTGATCGACCATCGTGTTGACGGTATTCTTGAGTTCGAGAACTTCTCCCTTGGCGTCGACTGTGATCTTCTTGGACAAGTCGCCTTTTGCGACGGAGGTCGTGACGGCCGCGATGTTACGAACCTGTGCCGTGAGGTTGTTGGCCAACTGGTTCACGTTGTCGGTCAGATCTCTCCAAATGCCAGCCGCTCCGGGAACTGCCGCTTGTCCGCCCAGCTTCCCATCGGTACCGACTTCCTTCGCGACGCGCGTGACCTCGGCTGCGAACGAGCCAAGCTGATCGACCATCGAATTGACTGTGGTGCTGATCCGGAGAAACTCGCCTTTCACGAGCTGTCCCTCGATCTCCAGACCCATCTTCTGGGTGAGATCGCCTTTGGCGACAGCACTGATGACGCGCGCGACTTCTGTCGTTGGCTGGAGCAGATCTCCGATGAGCGCGTTGACGGCTCCGGTGCTCGTGGCCCACTGCCCCTCGACCTTCGCTCCAAGAGAGATACGCTCGCTCACGCGACCTTCTCGTCCGACCACCCGAGCGACTCGCTCCATCTCACTGGCGAGCAGCGCGTTGCGTGTGACCATCGTGTTGAAGGCGAGAGCGATGTCTCCCGGAACTCCTCCCCCATTGAGAGGAAGTCGAATCGAAAAGTCTCCGCGAGCTGCCGCTTGGAGTGCATCAAGGAGTTGCTTCTGCTCAGTTCGGACGGTCTTGGCGCTCTTTTTCACGCGCTTGCCCAATGGTGCGCGCGAAACGGTGGGGTTATGACCTTCCAATGAGTCTCCTTGCACGCTGGGATTGGCCGTGAGCCCCCCAGGCGCCATTTGTCATGCATCAACTCTCGTGCCGCCGACAGACTCGCAACAAACAGGCACATCTGGTCAGTCGCGCTCGCGCTCGCTTGACACACTGTGGCGTTTTGCGTCGGACCATTCAGTCCATGAAGCCTGACCGCATCGGCGCACGCAGAGCCGAATACTTGTCATCAGCGAGTACCACGTTCGCGTGATCAAGTGCGGCGGTGAGTTCGGCCAGCACGCTCGCGTTGCCGCTGTCTGCGAGCACGCGATCAATCGCTTGATGAAGCTCGCGGAACTCGCTGGCAAGCTCGTTGTGTGATTCGTCCAGGAGCTTCTTGCCCAGGGCTCTGTACTCCCCCTCTGTTTGAGCGTGTGTGAGCACGCCACCATGCTCGAGCACGTAAACGCCAACGTGAGTCAGCTTGGTCAGTGTCTCGTGTAGGTCTTTGTTCCTGTGAGCCATGAAGGCCAGAGGTGCATGTTCCCTGCCCCGGTGTGGCATCACCTCACAGAGTCTGGCTCCTCACCAGACTGGAGGGCGCGTGACGTCTTCTCCAGAACCGAGAGCACAGCGTCGGTGTCGAGAGGTTCCTTCATTTCGTCTGCCAGAGTGTCGACACGGTTTC